>SCTA01000009.1 GCA_004322275.1 bacterium | reverse complement strand
CGCGCTTTAAAAAGCGCGACCACTTCGTTCCGGCTGGGCCGTACGGGGCACCCACTACGCTTCGCTCCGTTAAGACCCCGCGCCGGCCCGACGCCTCCACTCGTTGCGCCGCGTACGGGCCCCGAGGGGACGAAAGGAAGGCTCGCCGATAAGCGGAAGTATTTTTAGCTTATCGGCTCGAAGGTATCTTTTTTACAACTATACCACCTGAAGTCTCGTAGGATGCGTTAGCATAGCGTAACGCATCGATTGAAAGAAGGGGGGGGGATAACTCAATACGTGGCGTATTGGGGCAGCAACTTAATTGTTTTTAGAAGTGCCTCGCAAGTATCTTCAGCAGCTCTTCATGGATGAGGCCGTTTGAGGCGACGATGTCGCCGCTCATGTGGTCGTACTTTTCGCCGTGAAAGCCGGTGACCTTCCCGCCCGCCTCTTCGACCAGAAGTTTCCCCGCCGCTACGTCCCAGGGCTTTAAATTCACCTCCCAGAAGCCGTCGAGCCTCCCGGCCGCGACGTAGGCGAGGTCTATGGCGGCGGAGCCTAGCCTGCGAAGGCCCCTGGTGGATTTGTGGACGGCGGCGAAGGCCCCGAAGATGTCCTTGGGGTTGGTGCGGTTGTCGTAGGGGAAGCCGGTGGCGAGGAGGGAGTCTTCCATGACGGCGGTTTTAGTCACCGACATTTTGCACCCGCCGAGGCAGGCACCCTTTCCCTTCTCGGCGGTGAAGAGTTCGTCGCGTAGCGGGTCGTAGATGACGCCGACGGTTATCTCGCCCTCTTCTTCAAGGGCCAGAGAGACGCAGAAGATGGGAATGCCGTGGGCGAAGTTGGTGGTTCCGTCGATCGGGTCCACAATCCATTGGGAGGAAACTTTCCTCCCGCCCTTCATCCCTTCCTCCTCGCCGAGAACCGGCACGGAGGGAGTGGCTTTCAGGAGTATCTCGCGGACCCTTTCCTCGCAGGCTATGTCCACGTCGGTGACGAGGTCCACGATCCCCTTCTTGCGTATCTCCTTCTTTCCGCCGAAACGCTCCCTCTGAATCTTTCCGGCGGCCAGCGCGGCGGTTACTGCGATTTCCAGCATTCCCTGTCCATCTTCTTCGCGCGCGGGGGATTGAAAATCCTGTTCAGGAAGGCCGATATGACCACGGGGGCGACCTTGTGGTACTGGAGGAGCAAAAGCCCGGTGGGCCAGTCCAGCTCCTTCTTGTCGCAGAGGGTGGATTCGTCCACGTCGCGGATCTTCGGCCTTACGAGCGCCAGCGCTCTCTCCCTCTCGACCGGGTCGGCGATGGCGAGGGCCTTGTCGATCTCGTGCATCAGGGCGACCGCCCTCTGGTTTCTCTCCTTTACGACCTTCGCGTCGCTCTCGGAGAGGTAGCCGAGCCTGGCCTTGACCTCGTTGAGCTTCATCCCCGCTTCGTAGGTGGTGTAGACGATCTCGTCCCTCGTCATCCACTCGGTCTCGTAGTTGAGGAAGTATTTCCAGCTCGGCATATCGAGCGCCGCGCGCAGTTCGCTCAGCTTCGTGTAGAAGAGCTTGTAGCCGTACCTGTCCGGATGCTGCCAGACCGCGCTGCCGGGATCCACGAAGGGGGCCAGGGGGCTGATGAAGGGGCGGAGCATCCTGCGGCTGCCGAAGCGCTTCATCAGCGTTTCGCAGTAATCGACGGTCTCCAGCACGTTTTTGCTTGTCTGCTTGGGAAGGCCGGTCATGAAGAAGATGTCGAAGCGCCTGCAACCGAATTCCTCGGCGTCGGCGATGAACTCCTCCAGAGACTTGTTGTCGAAGGGGCGGCCGAAGGCGTAGCGCACCTCCTCGTCGTGGCTCTCCGGGGATATCTCTATGTTGAACTTGGGCATCGCGTCGGCCATAGCCGCAACGACCTTTCGCGGCACGGGAGCGAAAAACTCTATGGCGACCTCGTTGCGTATCTTGAGGCGCTTAATCTCGGCGAAGAGTTCCAGCGCGTACTCCTCGCCGAGCTGCATCACGTCTCCTATGATGAAGATGGGGGCGTTGATGAAGGTCTCCGCCACCTTCATGTCCCTTGCCACCAGTTTGGGCGGCTTGAAGGCCGGGGTGGGGCGCTTCATCGTCTCGGAGAAGTAGTGGGTGCCGCCTCCGCAGGTCTTACAGTTGTGTATGCACCCCCGGCAGGTGAAGACGGCGGTTATCGGATACTTCTTCCAGGTCTGGAAGGGCTGGTAGCCGGTGATGTCCAGATGCCTTATCGACTGGCGGATGGCGTGCTCGTAATTGGTGAAGACCTCGCTCAGGTCGGAGGGGCGGTAGTTGAGGGGATTGACCACCGGCTCGCCGTCCTTGCCTCTCCAGGTAAGGTTGTCGATGGAGGAAAAATCCTCTCTGCCGCAGGCGACGGCCTCCATGAAATCGACCATCGGCTTTTCGGTGGAATCGCCGCGCATGACGAAATCGACCGCCGGGTACTCCCGGATGAGTTCCTCGTGGAAGAAGGAGGCCGAAAAACCTCCCATCATCACCGGGGTCTTGGGGTGAAGCTTCTTGAGAAGCTCGGAAACCGCGAGAGCGCCGTTGACGTGGGGGAGCCAGTGCAGGGTGACGCCGAACATCCTCGTATCGAGGGATTTCAGAAATTTCTCGGGGTCGAAATTCGGGTCGTCCAGCATCTTCATCGCGAGATTGACTATGCGCACCTCGAAACCCGCCCTCGTGAGATGCTCAGAGATCGAGATAAGCCCTATCGGGTACATCTCAAAGTAGGGACTCGGCGGTATGACGTCGGAGATGGGGCCGTGGACGGCGGGTTTTTTGCGAAAATCGAAGACGCTGGGGGCGTGAACCAGGACAAGGTCATAGCGCGGCATATGGGGTACCCATCCTTATGAAGAAATGCAAAATAATTAAAATTGAAGCCAGAGAGATATATCAGAAACATCGCGATTCGTAAACGGAAAGGGTGCAGGATTCACACCTCCTTACCCTCTTGCCAAGTGATTGTGAAACCCGTATCATTATTTGGCCGGATCGGTGCGGATCCGTCATATACGATTTTTATGCCGGAGGGTTTTCCTTATGATTCGTTTTTTTAAAAACATCGCATTTCTGGCGATAATTCTGAGCTTTCTGTTTCCGGCTTTTTCCTTTGCCGCAAAGGAATACAAAGAGACCACGCAGTCGGATCTCACCCGCGACATGGAACTCTATCTGGAAAAAAGCGTCTTCGTTGACGGCACCTTCCTCTTTACCGGAAGCGATTTTTGCTACCAGATACAAAAGACGAAGATAAACACCCGCGAATATTTCTGTTTCGCCCTCGGCCCCGTAAACCTCATCCGTTTTTACCTGAAGAAAAATCACCTTCAGGTTCCCGAACTGATGGGGATGAAGAAGGGCTCGACGATACGCGCCTACGGCACCTTCGACGCCATCGGAAGGGATTACAAATACATAGTGGTCGATCACTTTGAAATCATCGACCCCGCCAATCCCCCCAAGGTCCCGGCTCCCGCTCCCGCAGTCGCGCCAGCCGCTCCCGCCCCGGCTCCGGCAACCCCCGCGCCACAGAAGACAAAATGAGAGAAGACGGCCTCACCCACTTCGACAAGTCGGGTGCGGCGCAGATGGTGGACGTAAGCAAGAAGGAGATCACCGAGAGGGTAGCGGTAGCGGGCGCGTCCATAACAATGCTGCCCGAGACCTTCAAACTCATAGTCGCGCGCAAGATGAAAAAGGGCGACGTGCTCGAAGTCGCCCGCCTGGCCGGAATAATGGCCGCCAAGCGCACCGGCGACCTGATCCCCCTCTGCCATCCCCTCAATCTCGATTCCGTAAACGTCGATTTCTCCCTCGAAGAAAAAGCGAGCAAAATCCATATCGAAGCACGGGTGAAGGTCACCGCCCGCACCGGCGTCGAGATGGAAGCCCTCACCGCCGCCAGCGTCGCCGCCCTTACCATCTATGACATGTGCAAGGCGGTTGACAGGGGGATGGAGATAGGGGAGGTAAGGCTGCTCATGAAGGAGGGAGGGAGAAGCGGAAGGTTTGAAAGGAAGTAGGATTTTTTGTTTTTGTTGTGATTAAAGGCCGCTTCCCGGATGGATGCGGCCTTTTTCAGTTGTGCAGTACTGGTTAACAGCTTTGCAGGTCGCGATTGAGCGAAGCGAAAATCCGACAAAACGACAATTATTTTGATACATATGTAGGATGGGCTTTAGCCCATCGGTCTATGGTTGCGAGGCTCTGCCTCGCGCTCCTGGCCACCTTTTGAGTGAGCAAAAGGTGGCCCAAAACTCAGCCCGGACTCGTCGCTCGCGCTTCAAGAAGCGCGACCACTTCGTTCCGGCTGGGCCGTACGGGGCACCCGCTCGCTAAAGCTCGCTAAGACCCCGCGCCGGCCCGACGCCTCCACTCGTTGCGCCGCGTACGGGCCCGAAGGGGAACGAAAAGAGGCTCGAACAAAAGCGAAATCGTTTTGAGCTTTTGTTCTCGAAGGTAGTTTGCTGGTTGCCGGGAGAGCCACGATACAAACCCTTGGCGCGGAACCCGCCTGACGGATGCCAGTTCTAGGAAAAGCCTTCGACATTGACGGGAGTGGGTACTAGAGTTAGGCGAAACCGTTGACGCGGAGGAGAATATGAAGCGCTGGATGATGTTTTTACTTACGATGCTGTTTTTTGCGGGGTGCGGGAAGGACTATCCGGCAAGTCTGGATGGTTTCTGGATCAAGGTTTCGCCGATGGTAACAGGACCGTACACAGTGGATGTGGATGTAACGACCAACTTACCCGGTGAGCCGGTGCTAAGCCTGGGCCTCGATCTCGCAGATGGGCCGCTCGGGATAGCACCGGGAGGAGGGAAAGTCTTTGTCTCCGATGGCAAAGGCCGCGGAACGCTCGACAGTTCCCCATCGGTCACTCCGTTAAATGAAAAAATCCCCTCGGGCAAATACAAAGTAACCGCAACTTATTATCCTAATTGGGAGGAGAATGTAAAAATTACAGGCAAAGAAGTTGCCGAAAAGTCTATTAACGCGGTGCTTACGGGCAAGTCTATTGATGTTGAAGGCTCGGGAACTGTGTTTCTAAAGGGCTCAGGAGAAAAGCTGGAAGATGCAAAAAGGCGGTGGAGCGGCCGCCAATGGGTTGAAGATAAAGTAAAATTTGCGGATTATCCGTGGGAGCCGGACTTATGGAAAAGTAAATTCGGCGAGTGGGAGTTATTAAAGACTGAAAACGGCAATCCCAACATAATAAAAATGTACTATTTCAAGGTCGTAGACATTACGCTAATGGTTAACGTCTTAAAGAATGAGATTGCTACTTACAGGATGGGGCGCTCTAACAAATAAAAAGCCCCGGTTTATGGTCGGGGCTTTAGGGCTTTTTGGTGGGCCGAGCCCACCCATCTACTGTAGACAATCTACCTTCGAGCCCAAAAACATTTCATGATCTCGTTTTTGGACGAGCCATCTTTTCGTCCTCCCCGTGGCCCGCAGGTGACGCAGGGAGCGGAGGCGGAAAGGGCGGCGGGGGGGGTCTTAGTGAGCGCAGCGAACGGGTGCCCCCTCACGCCCCCGCCGCAGCGACCGGTCGCTCAAAGAGCGAGCGGAACCTTCCGGGCCGATTTCTTGGGTACTTCTTTCTAAAAGAAGTACCAAGGGGAGCGGGGCGAAGTCCCGCAAGTGTAAACGTGCGAAGCACACATATAAAGAGCAATGGCAAAAACAAAAAAGGCCGCTCTCCCATAATGGATGCGGCCTTTATTTCGTTTCAGGAAGAGCCGCTTTGACTGGCTATAGGGCCGCCTGTACGCTGAAGGCGTGGATGGCGGCGGAGCGGGTGGCGTCATCCTCGGGGATCATGACGGCGTAGCCGAAGACCAGCCCTTCTTCGTTTTTCCAGCCGATGCCGGTGGAGTAGGAGCGGTTTTCCCCCAGACCCTCGTACATGTAGCCGAGCCGGAAGGCGAAGCCGGAGCCCCTGGGCGACCATTCGAGTCCGATGTGGAGGTCCTGCCCCTCTTCTACGTCCCTTTCGAGATGGCGGACGAAATCGGCGGAGAAGAGCCAGACGGAGGAGAGGTTGAAGGAGAGGCCGAGGGCGGCGCGGGGGTCGAGGAAGTCGAGCTTGCTGGCGAAGAGATCCTGCCCGGTCACGGCGATGCGAAGGCCGCCGGGACGCTCGGCCAGCACGCCAAGATCGCCCACCACTGCGGATTCCCAGCTTTCGCCGCCGGAGTTTCTGCCGTGTATGTAGCGCAGGGTGCCGCCGAAGTAGGTCGTCTGCCCGCCCGCTATCGAGAGCGAGAGGTCTTCGAGCTGAAAGTCGCTGACCCTGCGTGAATACTGAATAGCCCCAGCGAAATTCGAGGTCTGGTTGTCCACGATGGTGACCTGCAGCGCGTCAAAGCCGCCTTCCTCGCGGTTTTGCCCTTCGTAACTGAGGCCGCCGAAAAACCCCCGTATCGGGCCGAGGGCGGCCGGATTTATCCTCGCCGCCATGACGGAGGCGGGGACTGCGCGTATCGCGCCGCCCAGCGCCAGCGCCCGCGCGTTGAAAAGCTCGGGGTGGATTTCCGCCGCCAGCGACAGGGCGGGGAAGAGGAGCGCAAGGGCTGCCGATAAAAAAAGTTTGCGATGATTCGCCATGTTGCTATAATCCCGTATTCTTTTAGAGGGGCTCATGGATAATACACCTTTGGCGGCCCCCGTGCCAATAGCAGTAATAACCGGTAAGTGCGAGTGGAGTCATGCAAAAGAAGCAATTGGAAGAGTTCCGGGAGATCCTCAACGCCAGACTGGCGGAACTTCTGGACGAGGCGCAGACAACCGTCACCGACCTCATAGAGGGCGACGAGAATTTTCCCGATCCCACGGACAGGGCCACGGCCGAGTCCGACCGCAATTTTCTGCTGCGCATCAGGGACCGCGAGAGAAGGCTCATCGTGAAGATTCGCGAGGCTCTCGCCCGCATCGACGACGGCTCCTTCGGCTATTGCGAGCACTGCGGGGAGCAGATCGGCGTGAAGAGGCTTCGCGCCCGCCCCGTCACCACCCTTTGCATCGATTGCAAAACCGAAATGGAGAGCATCGAAAAGAGTGGCAGCTGAGAGCGGTCATTTAAAATCCTCAGGGGGCGCGGAACCTTCGCCCCCCCGGCCATATAAAGAGAAGCGTCGCTTTACCCTCGTAGCGGCGCTGATTTTTTTCACGGTATTTCTCACGGCTTTCGTTCCCTACACCTTTGAAGTCTTTGAAAAGGCCCGCAAGGCCCTTCCTTCCGGCCCCGCCCGTTTCCGCGTTCTCTTCGACTCCAAACCCGGAATCCTTGAAATCTCGACCCCCGGTTCCCACTACTTCCTGCCCGAGCGGGGAGACCCCTTGAAAGACCCCGGCATCGGCGGGGGAGGGGGGCTTCAGGCGCTTTGGCGCGCCCTCGACTTTTTTTCCAGGACCTCCGCTGAGACGCTGGAGGAAAACGCGGCGAACGCGGGTGTGGACCTTAGCCGCCGTGGGCTGGCGAGGCTCGACCGGGCTGGGGACAAGGTGGCCGTCGTGATAGGCGCAAGGGGCGAGGGTGAGCCCGGCCTGTCGCAGCTCTGGTTCGACAGGGACTTCTGGCGCCTTCGCAAGGTCGTCATGGGCGACGGGTCGAGCGCCGAGGTAAAGGGCTATTCCGAAAACGGCTGGCCGAAAACGATCTCCACCCCGGCGGGCGATCTGGAAATACTCGGACCTCCCGAAAAAGCCAACTCCTCCGGCAGGGGAAAATCACGTCCCTGAGGAGATCTTCATGGAACTCTACGCCCGCGTCGCCGTCGAACTCCCCCTTCGCGAAACTTACCACTACCTTATACCGGACGACCTCCTTACCCTCGCGGCGGTCGGCGCGCGTGTGGCGGTCGATTTCGGCGCGCGACGGGTTCAGGGATTTATAGTCGCCCTCGACACGGCCTCCCCCGTCGAAAAAAAGCGCCTGAAACCCCTCCGCGAAATTCTCGACCCCGTCCCTCCGCTGACTCCCGGACTCGTGACCCTCGCCGAATGGGTGTCCTCCTACTATCACCATCCCCTCGGAGAGACCCTCGCGACCTTTCTGCCCCCCGCCGCCAGAGCCGAGACGAGGCCCTCCTATATAGCCTCCGGCGAGGGCGAGGGAGAGGGCGAACTCTCAGAGAGCGGGAAAGCTCTCCTCGGAAAGATAGCCCAAAAGGAGGGGGGAGTACCCCTTCCCGCCTGGAACGCGCAGAGAAAACCCTTCGAGGAACTCCTGAAAAAGGGGTACCTGAAGAGGGTATGGAAGGTGACCGCCCCTGCCGCTCCGAAGGGGGCGCGCTGGTGCCTGCTCTCACCGGGAGCGCCGGACCCGGCAAGTCTCGATGCCCGGAGCGGACGCCTCGCGGCGCTTTTGGACCTCCTGCGGGAAGGCCCCCTCACGGCTGAGGCGGTGCGCGGAGCCTCTATTCCTCCGGGGACGGTGGAACGCGCCGTCAAAAAGGGGTGGGTTTCCCTCCTCGATTCTCCGCCCCTCGCCGAGGAGGCGCACACCCTTGGCTACGGCGGTGAGTCGGCTTTCGAGCCTACCCCCGAGCAGGCCGAGGCGCTCTTGGCCATAGGCGAAGCGCTGGAAAAGGGTGAATATAAAAATTTTCTCCTCTGGGGCATAACGGGAAGCGGAAAGACCGAGGTTTACATAAGGGCCGTGGAAGCCGCGCTGGCCGCGGGGAAGAGCGCGCTGGTGCTGGTGCCGGAGATAGCGCTCACCCCGCAGCTTCTCGGCCGCTTCGCGTCGCGCCTCGGTGACAGGATGGCCCTTTTGCACAGCGGCCTCGGCGAGCGCGAGCGGGGCCTCCAGTGGAAGGCGGTAAGGTCCGGTGCGGCGAAAGTGGTGGTCGGCACGCGCTCGGCGGTCTTCGCCCCCCTCGAAAACCTCGGCCTCATCGTGGTGGACGAAGAGCACGACCCCAGCTACAAGCAGGCGGAAGGGCTTCGCTACAACGCCAAGCACGTTGCGATGGTCCGGGCGAGGGAGGCTGGCGCGGTCGTCCTCCTCGGCTCGGCGACCCCCGACCTTGAAACCTGGCTCGCCGCCCAAGAGGGGCGCTGCCAACCGCTCAGACTGCCGCTCCGGGCCTCGGGCGCGCAGCTTCCTTCGGTCGAACTGGTGGACATAAGGGACGAGGAAAAGCGTCTTGGCAGGAGGGTGCTGGTTTCGGAAAGACTAAAAAACGCGGTCGCGGAGGCTATAGGGCGGGGGGAACAGGCGCTTATCTTCCTCAACCGCAGAGGGTTTTCCTCCTCCCTCTTCTGCCCCGAGTGCGAGGAAGCGGTAAGGTGCAAAAAGTGCTCGGTTCCCATGACCCTTCACCGTAGAGGGAAAACAGGGGCGCTGGTCTGCCACTACTGCGGCAAGACTGCGAGGCCGCCCTCGGTCTGCCCCCATTGCGAGATGTCCGAACTGGTCGCCCTCGGGGCGGGAACGCAGAAGATCGAAGAGGAGATAGCGCTACTTTGGCCGCAGGCGAGGGCACTTCGTCTCGACAGGGATTCGGCGGGCGACAGGGGGGGGCTCGATATACTGCGGAGCTTCATGCGCAGGGAGGCCGACATCCTCGTCGGGACGCAGATGGTGGTCAAGGGCCACCACTTCCCCGGCCTTACCGTTGTCGGGGTCCTCAGCGCCGACGACGCCCTCCACTTCGCCGATTTCCGCGCGGGGGAGCGGACCTTCCAGACCCTCACACAGGTGGCGGGGAGGGCCGGGCGCGACTCCAGGAAGGGGAGCGTCTACATACAGACCCGCAATCCCCATCATCCGGTTCTTCAGGCGGTAAAGAGCGGCGATTACGAAGATTTCGCCTCGGCGGAGCTGGAGATGAGAAAGCTGGCGGGGTTTTCTCCGTACCGCAGGCTCGCGCTGGTGCGGGTGACCGGCCCCGGCGAGAGCGAAACCTTCGCGGCGGCGAAACTTATCGCCGGCTGGCTCGGACGCCACAACACCCGGAGCGGGGTGGACATCCTCGGCCCCGCTCCCGCGCCGGTGGCGATGGTGAGGGGGAGATGGCGCTTCAACATACTCCTGCGCTCTCCCGGCAGGGAGACAGGGGGGCTACAGTCCCTCGTGCGGGCGCTGCTCGGCGACCCGGCGGGAAAACCCGGCGGAGATATTTCCGTTCAGGTGGATATTGATCCTCTGCGCATGGCCTGAAAATTCCATTAAAAAAACCTTCCCTCATTCTTGCATTTTGCATGCGCATGGTAATATGTTATCCCGCCGGTACCGTGGATCGCGGCGGTGAAAGGGGGGAAGATGGACGTTGAGGGCATAATCGAAACCGTGGCCCTTCGGTTCGTCGAGGGGCTTGGCGACAGGAACTTCCGGCTTCTGCTGGACCGCTTCGGCTCGCCGGGCGCTGTGCTTCGCGCCTCGTGGGAAGAAATGCAAAGCACCGGAATCGACCCTCGGATTCCGAAGTTCACCCTGGGCGCGGCCGAGCTGGATTTCGCCGAAAAGCTGGTAACCAGAGTCCGCGAGGCCGGGTACTGGATAGTGCGCTACGGCGGGCCGGGATACCCCGAAAAACTGGGGGAAATTTACGATCCCCCCGCAGTTCTGTACGGGGCTGGTATATTTCCCGAAGACGAGTTCGCCATCGGCGTGGTGGGAAGCCGCAGGGCGACCCCCCACGGACTCTCGGTGGCGAGAAAGCTCGGAGAAGAGCTCGGCCGGGCCGGGGTTACGGTTGTGAGCGGCATGGCCGAGGGGATAGACACCGCCGCCCATCTGGGAGCTCTGGAAGGCGGCGGCAAGACGATTGCTGTTTTCGGCTCCGGAATTGACGTGTACTATCCTTCTTTCAACGCCGGGCTCGCCGAGAGGATTTTTTCCGGGGGCGGCGCGACGATAAGCGAACACCCTCTCGGAGGCGCGCCCGAGGCCAGAAACTTTCCCCGGCGCAACAGGATAATAAGCGGCCTTTGCCAGGGAGTCGTGGTCGTAGAGGCGGCAAAGAGGAGCGGCTCTCTGGTCACCGCGCGGCTCGCGCTGGAGCAGGGCAGGGAGGTTTTCGCCGTTCCCGGTCTCGCCGGGTCCGAATCGGCGAGGGGCGCGAACGACCTTCTCAGAAACGGCGCGAGGCTGGTTGAGAGCGCGAAGGATATCTTCGACGAATTCGGCCTCTGCGTAGCCACCTCCAAAGAAAGAAGGAAAGTCTCCGCCCGTTTTCCCGAAAAGGGAACGAGCGCCGGGAAGATTTACTCCGCCCTGGAAGACGCCCCGGTGGATATCGACACAATAGCCAAAAGAGCCGGGGAATCGCCCGGTGCGACCGCCTCCGCGCTGATGGAATTACTACTTGACGGGCTCGTACGGGAATGGCCCGGAAAACGGTTCAGCCGTTCTGTGAATTAAAGGAATTTTTAAATAATGGGAAAATCTCTTCTAATAGTGGAAAGCCCGGCGAAAGCGCGAACGATAAAGCGCTATCTGGGAAAGAGTTTTGACGTCGAAGCCTCGGTCGGCCACGTAAAGGACCTGCCGAAATCGACGCTCGGAGTGGACATAGAGCACGGCTTCCAGCCCCAGTACGGCGTCATACGCGGCAAGGGGAAGGTAATAGCCACCCTGAAGAAGGCCGCCTCCGAAGCCGACGTAATCTATCTCGCGCCTGACCCCGACCGCGAGGGCGAGGCTATAGCCTGGCACATCTTCGAGGAGATAGCCCCCAAGGAGGGCGGCGCGCCCGTCTACCGGGTGATGATCCACGAGATAACCAAAAAAGGCGTGGAGGAAGCCCTCTCCCACCCCCTGAAGCTTAACGAGGATCGCTACAACGCCCAGCAGGCGCGAAGGATACTCGACAGGCTGGTCGGCTACCAGATAAGCCCGATACTCTGGAGGAAGGTCAAGCGCGGCCTCTCCGCGGGCAGGGTGCAGTCGGTGGCTCTTCGCCTCATCGTCGAGCGCGAGGCCGAGATAAAGGCCTTCGTGCCCGAAGAGTACTGGAACCTGAGGGCCCTTCTCGACGGCGGGATGCCGCCGCAGTTCACGGCGCGGCTCACGAAAATCGACTCCAAAAAGGCGAAAATTGCCGGGGCCGAGGACGCCCGCATCGCCAAAGAGGAGATCGAGAAGCAGAAATTCATCCTCTCCTCGATCGAGAAAAAGAGCCAGAAGCGCAACCCCTCGCCGCCTTTCATCACCTCTACCATACAGCGCGAAGCGTCGCTCAAGCTTCGCTTCTCGACGAAAAAGACGATGATGATCGCCCAGCGCCTTTATGAGGGCGTGGACGTGGAAGGGCAGCCGGTCGGCCTAATCACCTACATGCGTACCGATTCTACCCGCATTTCCAACGACGCGGTAGCCGACTGCCGCGACTATATCAAGTCCGCCTACGGGGAGGCTAACCTGCCCGAAAAACCCCTTGTCTACCAGATACGGAAGGGCGCGCAGGACGCCCACGAGGCGATACGCCCGACCTCGATGAACTACCCGCCGGAGACGGTCAAGCAGTTCCTCGACAAGGACCAGTACCTCCTCTACAAGCTCATCTGGGACCGCTTCGTATCCTGCCAGATGAAGCCCGCCCTCTACGACCGCACCGTCTTCGACATAACGGCCGGGCGTTACGAGCTTCGCGCCACCGGCTCGATCCTTCGCTTCAAGGGGTTTATGTCCCTCTACGTCGAGGGGCTGGAGGGCGGTGCAGAGGAGGACGAATCCGACGAGGGAAGGGTCCTTCCCGACCTCAGGGAAGGGCAGGAACTCCGGCTCGAAAAGGCCGAGACAACGCAGCACTTCACTCAGCCTCCTCCGCGCTTCTCGGAATCCTCGCTGGTCAAGGAGCTTGAGGAGAAGGGTATAGGACGTCCCTCGACCTACGCGGCCATTCTCTCCACCATCCGCGACAAGGGGTACGTGGAGTTTGAGGAAAGGCGCTTTTACCCGACCGATCTGGGGGTGATCGTCTGCGAGCTTCTGGTCGCCAGCTTCCCCAAGGTCTTCGACGCGGGGTTCACCGCCTCGATGGAAGAGGACCTCGACAACGTAGAGGCGGGAAAGCGCGACTGGCGCGAGCTTCTGAAGGATTTCTACGGCCCCTTCAGCAAGTCACTGGCGATAGCCGAAGAGGGGATGGAGAACGTCCGCGCCCGCGCGGAGGTTACCGACATCGCTTGCGACCGCTGCCAGAACCCGATGGTGATAAAGTGGGGCAAGAACGGCTTTTTCCTCGCCTGCTCTAACTACCCCGCCTGCAAGAACGCGAAGGGTTTCACCAGAAAGCCCGACGGCACGATAGAGATCAGCGAGGGCGAAAACCTCGGTGAGCCCTGCCCCGAATGCGGCTCAAACCTCCTGATACGCCAGGGAAGGCGGGGTCGCTTCATCGCCTGCACCAATTATCCCACCTGCCGCTACACCCGTCCTGTGGGCACCGGAGTGCCCTGCCCCGGCGAGGAGGGCGCGGTGTGCGAAGGCGAGCTGGTCGAAAAACAGTCGAAAACCGGGCGAGTCTTTTACGCCTGCAACAAGTGGCCGGGGTGCAAGTACGCCCTCTGGGACCGCCCCATCTCCCGCGAGTGTCCCGACTGCCGGAGCCCCTTCCTCGTCGAAAAGGTCACCCAGCGAGGAACTATGATTCGCTGCCCGAAGAAGGGGTGCGGATATAAGGAAAACCAGGAATAAGACGGCCTCCTCTTTCGGCGAACGGCTGCACCGTTTTTATAAACGGACGCTTCGCAGTTTTAACCAAATAAGAAGGGCGCCCCTTCCGGGACGCCCTTCTTGCATTCGCGGTGAAGATACTAAAGGCCCGTAAGCCCACCGATGCCGCCATTGGCAAGGGTTCCCAGCAGAAGGAAGAGTTCCTCCATCTCCGGGGATTGAGTGGTGGGCATCTGGAGCTCGTCGAGGGTGGACTCGAAGGGCGGAGTGCAGAGGCTGGAGTCGCCGCCGATCGGCAGGACCGATACGTTGACGCCGTCGCTAAGTTCAAGGTAGGTCTGGTTTATCGCGTTATCCCAGCACTCGTACGCATAGCCGCTTCCGACCGCGTCGCCGCCGGTCACCGTCACTTCCGCCCTGCCGTCGGCCTGATTGAGAAAGGCCATGCGGACGTTAAGGGTTTCAAGGGCTGACGTATCGGTAATGATGTCGCCGGCGGTGACGAAGTTGAAGAAAGTGAGGTTCGTTTCGCCGATGAGGTTTCCGTATAGATAATCCACGTCCAGAGGCGCGTCGGCGCTCCCCGCGTCCTTGAAGCCGCGGAAAGCCGACATCACGTATTCCAGCTTTGTGCCGGGGTCGATCGGGTCGGTGAAGCTCCCGTAAGCCGCGACGAAGACGCCCTGGCCGAAGGGGCCGGTCTCACCCAGCGCCGCGCTGGCGGCTGCGTCCGCGTTCAGGTCCATCATGGCGAAGCCGGAGTACCCTTCCGGGGTGTCGGGCTCCGAGAAACCGGCGAGAACCGGGTAGGCGTCGGCGGGCTGTTCCCCGGCGGCTATAGCGGCCGCCAGATCGAAACCGTCCGGCACGCGGAACAATATCCATACGTAAGAGTCGGGCTCCTCGGCGGTGACTTTATCCTGCTTTTCAACCATGAGGACAATTTCGCCGTTGCCCCCGTCGTAGTCGAAGGGTCCCCAGAAAACCTGTCCGTTTTCACGGTCGAAGTAGGTATAGGGGGAATCCACGACATTCTGGAGGGCGGTTACGATAATCTCCACCACCCCGTTTACCGCGACAGCAACCGGCACGGCGACGGCGGGAAAGGTTGCGTCCTGGCCGATTATCGGCGCAGCCCTCCCGTTGGTTCCCGGAATGAGGAGCTTCGAGAGCTGCATCGAGTCGGGAACGGCTTCCTTGTACTCGGCGACCTCCTCGGCGTCGCCTCCGCCGGAGCTTCCGCCGCCGGAGCATCCGGCCAACGCCAGGGTCAACATCAGAAAAAATCCTAGAAGCCTTTTCATATGGCGCTCCTTTCGGTTAAGGGCTGAATGGGACTGCCTGTACGAAACATTCTATAACTCTATTTCATTCTAAAAAAAGCCCTCCTTTTGATTTTTTGCTCCCAAGCGCGGCTTTTTGCTTTCGCGCGGCGAATTAGAGACTATTATTTTTTTCGCCGGTTTCGTATTTCACTCTTTCGGAGGTTTGTCATTTTGAGAAGAGCCAGGATTGCCTGCACCATAGGCCCAGCGTGCAGGGACGGGGGCGTAATAGAGAAAATGGCCCTGGCGGGGATGGACGTGGCGCGAATAAACATGAGCCACGGGAGCCACGAATCCCATGCGGAGGCGATAGCCGAAATCCGGAGCGTCTCCGCCCGCATAGGCAGGGAGATTGCGGTTCTCCTCGATCTTTCAGGCCCAAAGATACGCCTCGGCGAGTTCCCCGAGCCAGTCCTTCTCCACTCAGGCGACGAGATTACCCTTACAACCGAAGAGGTAAAGGGGGAAAGGGGTGTTTTGCCCGTGCGTTACCCCCTCCTCACGAAAGAACTCCGGGAGGGCGACAGCCTAAGCCTCATAGACGGCCTCATACAGCTCAAGGTTCTTGCCGTAGGCGTCATGGAACTTCGCGCGCTGGTGCTCCACGGAGGGACGGTCTCCAGCTTCAAGGGAGTGAATCTGCCCACCGGCGGCGAAGGGTTTCCCGCGCTGACGAAAAAGGATATCGCCGATCTGCGCTTCGGCCTTCGTGAAGGGGTCGACTGGGTCAGCATGAGCTTTGTGCGCGCCGCCGAAGACGCCGGCGAAGCCAGAAAGATAATGGCCGAACAAAAGAGTCAGGCGCGCCTCATGGCCAAGATTGAAAAGCGCCAGGCCCTCAGGAATCTCGACGCGATAATTGAAAAATTCGACGGGATAATGGTGGCCCGCGGGGATTTGGGGGTAGAGGTTCCCCTTGAGGAACTGCCCGGCCATCAGAAGAGGATAATAAAGAAGGCCAACCTCGCGGCGAAGCCGGTGGTGACCGCGACCCAGATGCTTCTTTCGATGGTCGCGAACCCGACCCCCACGAGGGCGGAGGTTACCGACGTGGCAAACGCCATCGCCGACGGAACCGACGCGGTGATGCTCTCGGAGGAGACCGCCGTGGGAAAAGACCCGGTAAAGGCCGTAGAGGTGATGGCGGCGATAGCCGACAAGGCCGAGGAACTGAAAGAATTTGGCGGACAAAAGCCGATCTACGCGGGGGTCAGCGCCAAACCGGCGGAGGCGATAGCCCGCGCCTCCTTCGCCGTCGCCGTCGAGACGGGTGCGAAAATAATCATAACCCCGACAACCAGCGGCTCCACGGCGAGGCTGATTTCCGCCAGCCGTCCCTCCCAGCCCATACTCGCCCTCAGCACCCTTCCCCAGACGGTGCGCGCCCTCGCGCTCTCCTGGGGGGTGACGCCGATGCTCACTCCCGAGCCCGAAGACACCGACGCCCTCTTGGAGCAGTGCCGCGCCAAGGCCCTCGAAAGCGGCCTCGCCGCTCCCGGCGACCTGGCAATAGTCACCGCGGGCCTTCCCCTCAACGAAGCCGGTACGACCAATCTGCTGAAGATTATACGACTCTAGGCATGTTTTATGCGCGCTATCGAACGGGCAGAAATCTTTCGTTACCCAGGCGGTCAGGCGCTTTTCAGGGGGTTGCTGCGCGTTGCTGACTCGCGGCCTTCGCTTTGTTGATGCTGTAGCCGCGTAGGGTGGGCTCGGCCCACCAGTTTACACTTTGCGAGGCTCTGCCTCGCGCTCCTTGTCACTTCTTTTATAAAGAAGTGACCAAGAAATCGGCCCGGACTCGTCGCTCGCGCCTTTGGCGCGACCACTTCGTTCCGGCTGGGCCGTACGGGGCACCCGCTCGCTAAAGCTCGCTAAGACCCCGCGCCGGCCCGACGCCTCCACTCGTTGCGCCGCGTACGGGCCCCGAAAGGGGAACGAAAAGAAGGCTCGCAAATGAGCAAGATTTTACTGGCTCATTTGCTCGAAGGTAATTTGTTTACAACTATTCAAAACATACGTGTAGATAATCTACCTTCGAGGCCAAAAACATTTCATGATCCCGCTTTTGGACGAGCCATCCTTTCGTCCTCCCTCGTGGCCCGTAGGTGAAGCAGGGAGCGGAGGCGGAAAGGGCGGCGGGGGGGTCTTAGTGAGCGAAGCGAACGGGTGCCCCCTCACGCCCCCGCCGCAGCGACCGGTCGCTCGAAGAGCGAGCGGCTCCTTCCGGGCCGATTTTTTGGGTACTTTTTTCTAAAAAAAGTACCAAGGGTGCAGGGCGAAGCCCGGCGAGCTGTAAAAAGGCGGGCTATGCTCGCCTTACACAATCACCCCTCGTCACGGCGTAGCGGAACACCCTTTCAATCCAGATAAAAAAGTCGCATAATGGCCGCAAAATAAATTACGTACAGATTTGGTCATCTTTTTGGCGCGCCACGGTGTCGCAGGTACAAAAGGCCAAGCGATGGTGGGCCGAGCCCACCCTATGCGGCTTGTTGACGGGTGTCCACATAAGAAACAATTAATGAAATGTCGGCTTTCGTGCCTCAAGCCGACCTACACGGCTACACGGCTCATGCAATGGAGACCAACATGAAAGATATTTTTGTCTCTCACGCGCATAAGGATAAACATCTTATCGAACCATTGCTTTCAGCTCTTGAGCGGAACGGTATTACATATTGGTATGATAATTTAGAATTAGTGCCAGGCGATTCTTTTTCGACAAAAATTAATTATGGTCTAAAAAGCTGCAAAATAATTTTACTATGTTTATCTGAGAACTTTGTGAACGGTAATTTTGCTCAAAATGAATTAAATGCCGCATTTGCATTGGCAAAACTACAGAATAACAGTTCTCTTCTTGTTCCTTTAATAATAGGGGACTATAGTAAGGTGCTACTGGAGTACCCGGTACAACTTGCAAATATACTATATTTGAGTTATGACTCTGGCTTTGACTCAATAGTCAGAGAATTAAAGAAAGTATTGTCAAGCGTAAGTGATGTTAGCAAGGAATATTGGTTTGATGAAGGTAGAAAAGCTTTTGAAATGCATCATTACGATAAGGCAACCATTTATTTTGCTAAATCAATTGATATAGAGCCAATGTTTCTCCCGGCTTTAGTTTGCTATGTAAAATTACTTTTAATTGGAAACGAATACGATGTGATTAGACAAATGTTTGAGGAAAGGGATGATAAGTGGGATGCAATTAACGATGTTGGAGTTGATATAAAAATATTAGATTGTGTACAAGATAGCCTGTCAATGCATGTGGATAAATACAATGAGCTAAGCTACAAGTTTAAAAATTCGTTATTAGATTTTATGTTTATCGAAAGAAACAGAGAAAACTCGTGGAAATATCTTTTGAGATTTTTTGGTAATAGTGAATTTTCGGTATTTTCGGAATCAATAATTGGTGCAGTTGTGTCAATTGGAAAAGAAAAAGCAACCGAACCTTTGATAGAAATGGCAAATAAGCCACTTGAGTCTCAATGTAAGAAATTGCTCGCAACTGCCTATTTTATACTTGCCAGTAAATTACCGATGCAAAAACGCAAGATTCTGCGGAGCGTTAATATTTTAATGAAGGACGAAGATGAAGCAGTTAGAATTGCTGCCATGACGCCTTATTATTATTTTGCAGATGATGGAAATATGACAATATTCAAGTGTCTTAATAGCAAAATGCCTGAGATTAGATATACTGCTTTTGTTTTATTGCTTAATAAATATCGACAAAAAGTTGGCGACAATTGGCTGCCTGGGGAAAAGATAGATGGTGAACCTGATTCAAAACTTACAACAGATGTGATAGCTCATTTGTATGCCGATCCTTCAGAGGCAATTCGCCAAGAGGTAAGACAGTCAATTAAAAAGGGGTGGCTTCCAAAACAATTTCTAAAATTGCAGATGGCTTCAGAAGAAGAACTTGAGACAGAGGAAGAAGATAGGATCGACGAACTTTTTGAAGATTTAACTCTTGAAAATGTTGAAATATTAAAGATAATTGCAAAAAATAGTGTATTCACTTCATCAAGGCAAAAAGCTGTTGAAGGATTAGTTAAATTTGAAGGTAGCTTAGATGATGAATGGTTGATATCGCTATTAGAAGAGGAAGAAGCATTGCAAGTCAGGAATGAAATAAAGACATTATTAATTACAAAATTGAGCAACGATAGATGTGATTACATTGCACTTCTTTTGGAAAAAGAAATAATAAACAACAATATAAAGAAGGAAGAAGACATTATAGCTACAGCCTTCGAGCGTATTGCAATTTCTAACTCAAAATAAATTACACGAACTATCAAATTATTGGCAGATAATGATTGTTTTGAGGTGATGGTAGACAAAATAAAATTTCTATCAGACTATAACGATAACGCCATATCAGTAATACTTGGTTGGGCATTTGCAAACAAAAAAACAACTATTGATATTCTGCTTATATCGGGCAAACTTGGAATATACTTGGAACAAATTAAGGCAGAGTACGAAAATTGCAATGACCTATCTACTTGCATCGCAGCAATAAGGGCATTGGCTCACAACTCTTTGTTAGATAATCCTGAAAAAATACTACGTACCAAGATTGATACATTTATTAACAATATATCCGCCAACCCCAAAAGTGACGAACTTTGGGCTACTTTGTTGGCGATTGATGGAATACTTGAGCTTGAGGGCAAAAATAAAGCGTTACAATTGCTAAAAATATTTTACACAAAAATAAATACAAATTGGGTTTTTTTGTTGCGTGAAACTTGGGAGCGAATGAAAATTCTCGGGCACATTGATGAAGGTTCAAGATTTATAAATAGTAACCCTATAACACCATTCCATTGGTACAACAAAACAGAACCGGTATATGGAATTTATGACAATACTATTATTTAATATGATTTAATACATTTATTTTTCAAAAGCCGAGCCAAGTAGCTTTGGTATCACTTCACTCCACCCAACCTGTTTTTAAAGCAAAATAAGGGCGACTCCTTTCGGAGCCGCCCTCTTTATTTCTATGAATTCCCGCGTTCGCGGGAATGACGCCTAACCTTACTGCTTTTTCGCGTACCCGATGTGCTGCAATGCTTCTTCGATCTCGCCGAGTATGGCGGGATCGTCGATGGTGGAGGGGATGGAGTATTCTTTGCCGTCGGCGATCTTTCTCATGGTGCCGCGCAGTATCTTGCCGGAGCGGGTCTTGGGGAGCCTTTTGATGAGGCTGGCCTGCTTGAAGCACGCTATCGCGCCGATTCTCTCGCGGATCATCTTGACGAGCTCGGGGACGATCTCTTCTTCTGTGCGGGTGACGCCCGCCTTGAGGACGAAGAGGCCGACGGGGACCTGGCCCTTGAGGTTGTCGTCGGCTCCGAAGACGGCGCACTCGGCTACGTCGGGGTGGGTGGCGATTATCTCTTCCATCGCGCCGGTGGAGAGGCGGTGGCCCGCTACGTTGATTACGTCGTCTACGCGGCCCATGATGTAGAGGTAGCCGTCGGCGTCTTTGTAGCCGCCGTCGCCGGTGAAGTAGTAGCCGGGGAAGGGATCCATGTAGGATTCCTTGAAGCGCTTGTCGTTGTTCCACAGGGTGGGCAGACAGGCGGGGGGCAGCGGGGTTCTGATGACGACGACGCCCTCTTCGTTGGGGCCAAGCTCTTTGCCTGATTCGTTGACGATCTTTACGTCGAAGCCGGGGACCGCCTTGGTGGGCGAGCCCGCCTTGACGGGAAGCTGCTCTACGCCCATGCAGTTGGCGGCTATGGCCCAGCCGGTCTCTGTCTGCCACCAGTGGTCGATTACGGGGCGCTTGAGAAGGTTGGCGGCCCAGTGGTAGGTGTCGGGGTCGAGGCGCTCTCCCGCGAGGAAGAGGTATTCAAACCTGGAGAGGTCGTACTTCTGTATGTACGAGCCGGTGGGGTCTTCTTTCTTGATGGCGCGAAAGGCGGTGGGCGCGGTGAAGAGCGCCTTTACGCCGTATTCGGAGATCACGCGCCAGAAAGCGCCGGGGTCGGGGGTGCCGATAGGCTTGCCTTCAAAGACAACGGTGGTCGCGCCGATGAGGAGCGGGGCGTAGACGATGTAGGAGTGGCCGACGACCCAGCCCACGTCGGAGGCGGCCCAGAATACGTCGCCGGGGTTTATGTTGTAGATGATCTTCATCGACTGGTAGAGCGCGACGGCGTGGCCGCCGTTGTCGCGGACGATGCCCTTGGGGATGCCGGTGGTGCCGGAGGTGTAGAGGATGTAGAGGGGGTCGGTGGCCTTGACCGTCACGCAGCCCGCGGGCCTGGCGGTGGCCATGATCTCGTTCCAGTCGTGATCCCTTCCGGCTACCATCGAAGCCTTCACCATCGGCCTCTGGAGGATGATGGTGTTCGCGGGCTTGTGGTCGGCCAGCTCGATGGCCTTGTCAAGCAGCGGCTTGTACTCGATTACCTTCTTGCCTTCGATGCCGCAGGAGCTACTGATGATCAGCTTGGGCATGGCGTCGTTGATGCGGATGGCAAGCTCGTTGGGGGCGAAGCCGCCGAAGACGACGGAGTGGATGACGCCGAGGCGGGCGCAGGCCAGCATCGACATTACCGCTTCGGGGACCATCGGCATGTAGATGATGGCGGTGTCGCCCTTCTTCAGGCCGAGGGAGGCGATGCACCCGGCGATCTTCGCCACTTCGTCGCGAAGCTCTTTGTAGGTGTATTTCTTTTTAACTTCCGTGACGGGGCTGTCGAAGATGAGGGCGGTCTGGTCGCCGCGCCCGCCGTCGGCGTGGCGGTCGAGGGCGTTGTAGCAGGTGTTGAGCTCGCCGCCGGTGAACCAGTGGTAGAAGGGCGGGGTGGCGTCGTCGAGGACCTTGTCCCACTTCTTCTCCCAGGTGATGTTCTGGGCGGCTTCGCCCCAGAAGCCTTCCTTGTCGGTCAGACTCCGGCTGAAAACTTCATCGTATCGTCCCATCTAAATCTCCTGCTTTCGGTTATGATTTTTAAAAAAAGACGTATGAAATAAACAAACGCTGTTTAACTTTATCAGCCCCAAAGTTGATTGTCAACGCACAGCCCCCCCTTCGGGGCCTTATTTTTTAGTTTCTCTTTAATTTTTTTACGTGTCCTAAAGGCATTTTGGCCGCTCGGCTAATTTCTGAAAGGGCCGGAACCGGGAGAATCGCGCCGAAAGGTGCCAGCCGCGTGCAGGATACCAGCGTCTCTCCGGGAAATTTGTCGGCTGTTTCTCAGGGCGGTACGGTGTTTGCGGATGGGTCGATCAGGCCGATTCGGACCTGACAAGGAGGCGGGCGCAGAGGAGGGCGAAGACCAGATTGCCCAGCCACGCGGCGAGCATTGGGGGGATGTTTCCGGTCCTGCCGAAGGAGATGCCGAACATCTGAATGAGGTAAAAGCAAAGGCCGATGCCGATCCCCTTGGCTATCCCTCCCCAGAGCCCGGCGCGCTTCGAGACCCTCGCGGCGAAGGGGACCGCGACAAGCGCCATTATCAGGCTGGCGAAGGGGAAGCTGGTCTTGGACCAGTAATCCACCAGAAGGTCGTTCACGCTCAGTCCCTGGGCCCTTTGAGATTCAATGGATTTCCCCAGATCGGCCATGGACAGCTCGGCGGGCAGGTCGCGGGAGACGTATATCTCCTCGGGCATGGGGGCGACGGGGTAGTCCAGCGAAGGAAGCTGCTCGCTCTTCCACCCCTGCCCGGCGTCGATGGCCTTGACCGAGATGTCGGACATGGTCCACTTCTCGCCCGTCCAGGAAGCGCCTTTCGCGTTCATCTGCCGGGCGACCTTGCCCTTTTCAAGCTCGAAGACCTGCAGCCCCTTCATCTCCCTGCGGTCCGGCGAGATGAACTGCGCGTGTACGATGGCGTCTCCCATGCGCAGCCAGACATCGGTAGAGCGGGCGATGTTTTTCGCCGTCATCCCCTTTATCTTTATGTTTTTTATTTCCCGGGAATAGCTGTAGGCGGCCGGGACGACCCGCTCCTGAAGAACGAAGCAAAACACGCTGAGGGAAAGGCCGCAGAGCATGATAGGCCAGGCCAGCCTGCGTATCGGAATGCCGGAGGCGCGAAGGGCGGTTATCTCGCCGTCTTTGGCCATTATCGAAAGGGTCGCCATCGTTCCGATGAGGCAGGAAATCGGGATTACCTGCACCGCCATCCAGGGGATCTGCGAGGCTATCATCCTGACCGAATCGCTCAGGGAGGCGTCGTAGCGAAGGAGGGTGCGGAGGCTCTCGAAGACGGTGATGAGGAGAAAAAGGCCGAGGAGCGCAGCCGCCGCGAGGGCGAAATTACGGAAGAAGGAGGCGGCGAGATAGCGGTTTAATATCTTCATTTCGCGGACTTCCCGGCGAGGGAGGAAAGAGCGGAGTGAATCTTTTCAACGGCTGCTCCCATCGCCCTTTCAAAGGGCAGGGGCTTTTCGCGGTTTTTTCGGAGAAAGGCGTAAAGCGCCAGCGCACCCATGACGAAATTCGGCAGCCACATCGCCAGCCACGGGTCCATGCGCTTGTTCTTCCCCATAGTGAGGCCGAAGGTGTGGAGGGAGTAGTAGACGAAGACCAGCATCAGGCAGAGGACCACGCCGCGCGATTTTCCCGAGCGGTCGTGGTGGAGCCCCAGGGAGGCGCCGAGGAGCCCGAGCACGATGCAGGAGAAGGGAAGGGCTATCCTCTTCTGTAATTCAAGCCGCGAGTCGTTCTCCGAGCCGGTAAGATACCCCTGGCTGAAGAGGGTGGAGGTGGGCAGCTCCTCCTCCTTGAGGGACTGGGGCGCGGGAGAGGGGACCGGAATCGTAATCCTGGATTCGGCGGCGCGGGTGCGCTGAAGGTTTCCCCCCTTCGTGACCTGCTGTATCTCGACTTCCCGGAGATCCAGAGCGAGCCCCGTTCCTACCGACCTGATTATCCCGCTCTCCGCGGTTATCACCGCGTTTTCGAGGGGCTTTTGGGTGGAGTAGAGAAAAATCCCCTTAAGAGCGCCCTCTTTGGAGCCCTTTCCGGCGGCGTAAAGGGTGATGCCGTCGGAGAGCTGGGAGAAGGTTCCCGCCTCCGCCGAGAGGTTTATGCGGTTCATCAGGGTGTCGTAAAGGGCCTGCCGCAGGCGGCGCTCCGAAGTGGGCTGAACCCAGAGCGAGGTGAAAGCGGCGAGGACGAAGACCGCGAGGGAAAAGAGGAACACCGGCTTCATGTTTTTGGAAAGGCCGATGCCGACGGAGCGCATGGCCGTGATTTCCGAATCGGAACTGAGCCTACCCATCGCCAGCAGCACCGACAAAAGGAGGCTTATCGGCAGCAGGAGGGGAAGGAGGGTGGGAAACATCAGGGCCAGAAGCTCCAGCACCGAGGAGACAGGGAGCCCTTTGGTCGCCACCAGGTCGAAAAGCTTCGCCAGCCTCTGCAGCAGGAGGACGAAGGAAAAAACCGCCAGCGAAAGTCCGAAGGTCGGCAGAAATTCCGTTATGAGGTAGCGGTCGAGTTTCTTTAACATCTCTGTAGAATACAGCTTCTGAAACAAAATCGAAACGAGGTTGTTGCGGCTCATCCTTGCGTGCGGTTTTTTAAACAACCTCACTCTTGGCAGCGAGAACTTTGAGTGATAGGTTCCGGTCTGCTCAAAAAATCTGCGGAGATATTTTGATGAACCCTTCCGAGATCAGAAAAACTCTTGAATCCACGCTGCTTGCGCCCACCGCAAGCGGAGCGGGGATCGAAAAACTCTGCGCCGAGGCGATGGCTCTCGGTCTCTACGGGGTCTGCGTCGCCCCTTGCAGGGTCAGGGAAGCGCTGGGCTTTTTAAAGGGTAGCGAGGCGCGGGTGGTCAGCGTCGCGGGGTTTCCACTGGGAAACTCCACGGCGGAAACAAAGGCGGGAGAGGTCGCGGAGCTTGTCCAAATTGGAGCCCACGAGGTCGATATCGTCGCCAACGCCGGGCTCTTTCTCGAAGGGCGGGTCAAAGAGGTCGCGGCGGAATTGAAAATGGCGAGGAAAGCGAGCGAAGGCCGGGTTTTAAAGGTTATCCTCGAAACCGGCTTTCTAACCCCTGCACAGATAGGAGAGCTTGGCGGGATAGCCCTGAGCGAGGGCGCGGATTTCCTGAAGACCTCCACCGGCTACGGCCCGAGGGGGGCGACCGTCGAGGATATAAGGATTCTCGCGGAAATCGAGGGGCCAAGGAGGGGGATAAAGGCCTCCGGCGGGATACGGACTTTAAGTCAGGTTGAGGAGCTTATCGCGGCGGGGGCGACGAGGATAGGAACTTCGAGCGCGGGGGCAATAATGGGGGAGGCGCTTCACGAATAAGTCAGGCGAGCACTTCTTCCACGACGCGGAGGGTTTTTCGATTTCCGGCAAACTATTTCGGCGAAGGGCAAGGAGTCCGCAGGGCGCGAGGTCGCAGGCAGTAGCGTGACTACGACGGGAGCGCCCGAGAAACGACGCAGCCATCCGTCGAAATAGGAAGCCGGTGCTAGTGCTTTTCGCTCTCGATGATCTCCATTGCCGAGAGGAACAGCCTGTCGGCGTTGGGTTTCGCGAAGAGCGAGGCTTCGAGGTGGGGCCTGTAGCGCTCAAGAATCCTGGTGAACCCTTCTCTGGACAGTTTCCCCTTGAGAAAATCGTTTCGCAGCCTCCTCGCCACCTCTCCGGCTGCTTTCAGGGAGTTCTGCCCCGTAGGATCGGCGCAGAAAATCCAGGATTCCTCCATCTCGGAGAGCAGGGAGGTGCAGGCGTTGAAGGAGAGCGCCTTGTAGTGGTCGATTCTCTCAAGGTCGAGGGCGGGGCTTTGGTTTTCCATCGCTTTTTGTACGAGCGATTGCCACTTGCTGGAGCGGCTCAGCAGAACCACGCCCTTGAAGAGGGTCTTGTTGGTCGCGAAGGAAAAGAGCTGGCGCGAAAGGACGCGCTTTAAAAGCTCGTCGTTGTCCAGGTGCATCTCTCTGGAGATGAGCGGCGGTATCTCCCAGACCTTCTGGGGGGCGTAGGAGTCAAAGCGCATCTCCAGAAGGGCGTGGTTGTTGGCCTTCGAGGTGAAGCCGACGATGAGCTTGTAGGGGACGAAGTAGTTGTGGGCTACCACGTCCGCCGCGAGGTGGGTCATGTAGCCCAGAGCGAACGCCTTCTGGCTCGGCTTTTCGGAGTTCTCCAGAACGTCCAGACCGACCGTCCACCTATGGCAGTGGTGGAGGTAGGGGGCCATCTTCTTGGCGACGACGATGTCGGCGGCTATAGAGCCGTAGTAAAAATCAAAGGGGTAGGCGCTGATGAGCTGGGCCGTCGCCGCGGGTATCAGCGATAGGTTAGCCAGAATCTGGCCGGAGAGTTCGAGATGCGTCGCCGGGCCGAAAGCGTGAGCCGTTCCGGCGGCGAAAAACACCCCTATTACCGCGAGAAGAAGGGTTAACCCGTTAAAGCCTTTAAACATATATTCAGTATAAGCATCGTCTGGCCGGTGTCAACGTCCCGGCGCGTTGACTGTTGTTCCCCGGCGGAGTATAAAACCGGGAAATTCACGAAGTTATAAAGGGATGGAGAGTATTTGAAACCGGTTTTACTTTACGGCCTCGACAGGGAATCGCTGGAGAACTTTATCGCCGGGCTCGACGAGAAACCCTTTCGCGCCCGCCAGATACTCAGCAACATCTACCGTCGCGGAGTGCTCTCCTTCGCCGGGATGACCGAGCTTTCGGTAACTCTCAGGGAAAAGCTCGCCGTCGAGGCGTCGCTGGAGTTGCCCGCGCTGGTGGAAAAGCAGGTCAGCCGGGACGGTACCGAGAAGCTTCTCCTCGAACTTTCCGACGGCGAGAGGATAGAGACGGTGCTCATTCCCGAGGAGGGCCGCCTTACCCAGTGCGTCTCCACGCAGGTGGGTTGCGCTATGGGGTGCCGCTTTTGCCGGACGGCGGGCGGCGGACTTGTCCGCAACCTCGAAGCGGGTGAGATCGTCGCCCAGATAATCGCCGCTCAAAAATACTGCCCGGAGCTTGGAAGGGTGACAAACGTGGTCTTCATGGGGATGGGCGAGCCCCTCCACAATTACGACGCGGTGGTGCGGGCCTTTTCCATAATCACCTCGGACTGGGGAATCTCGATTTCGAGAAGGAAGGTGACGGTATCTACCTCGGGGCTGGTGGACGCGATACAAAAACTCCCCCACTCCATGCTCATGAATCTCGCCGTCTCTCTCAACGCCACCACCGACGAGCAGCGCAGCGCCATCATGCCGGTCAACCTCCGCTGGCCCATCGCGGAACTTTTAAAAACCCTCGCCACATTGGAACTTCCCGACAGGGAGCACTTCACTATAGAATACGTCCTTCTCGGAGGGTTCAACGACACCCTCGAAGATGCGAAAAGGCTGGCGAAACTTCTTGCGCCCATAAAGTGCAAGATAAACCTCATACCCTACAATCCCCACGAGGGCAGCCACTTCAAGGCTCCCTCGCAGGAAGACGTGAGGAAGTTCCAGGAGTATCTTTTAGAGAAGAATTTCGTCGCGATGGTGAGAAAGAGCCGCGGCGATGACATTTTGGCGGCCTGCGGCCAGCTACGCGCAGAGCGGGCGGAGTGCCCGGCCGCGCCTGAAAAGGAGTCCTGAAGGATGGAAAAGGCTATAGGAATAATAGGCGGAAGCGGCCTTTACGAGATGGAAGGCCTTGAAAGGATAGCCGAGGTGGAGGTTCCCACCCCCTTCGGCATGCCCTCGGACAAACTTGTCACGGGGTATTACGCCGGAAGAAAGCTGGTCTTTTTGCCCCGCCACGGCAGGGGCCACCGCTACCTGCCCTCCGAGGTGCCCTACAGGGCGAACATTTACGCCTTGAAGTCCCTCGGCGTCGAGTGGGTGGTCTCCCTCTCCGCCGTCGGCAGCCTGCAGCCCGAGGCCAAACCCGGCGAGGTGGTCATTCCCGACCAGTTCATCGACCGCGCCCTCGCCCGTCCCAACACCTTTTTCGGAAACGGCCTCGCAGGTCACGTAGGCATGGCCGATCCGGTCTGTTCGCTCCTTGGCGACGCGGTTTTCAAGGCCGGAGAGGGGCTGGGGCCGAAGTTTCATCGGGGCGGCACCTACGTCTGCATACAGGGGCCGACCTTCGGGACGAGGGCCGAATCCCATCTCTACCGCCAGTGGGGCGCCACCATAGTCGGGATGACCAACGCCACCGAGGCGAAGCTGGCGAGGGAAGCGGAGCTTTGCTACGCCACCGTCGCGACGGTCACCGATTTCGACTGCTGGCACGAAGAAGCGGTCAGCATCGAGGCGATACTCGAAGTGCTCGGAAAGAACGTCAACAACTCAAAGGAACTGGTGCGGAGGGTCGTCTCACTGATTCCCGCCGAGAGGACGTGCGCGTGCAAGGAGGCGGCGAAGTACGCGATAATGACCGCCCCCGACGCCGTTCCCGAGAACACCCGGCAGGCGGTGAGCCTCCTCTACGGCAAGTATCTGAAAGGAGCGTAAAGGTGTCAGATCTTCTTGTAGTAGGCTCCGTCGCCATAGATTCGGTGGAAACACCCTTCGGCCGCGAAGAGGACTCCATCGGAGGAAGCGCCCTTTACTTCTCGGCGGCCGCCAGCCTTTTCGCCCCGGTAAAGCTGGTCGCGGTGGTAGGAGAAGACTTTCCGCCGGACGCGCTTGATTTTCTCTCCGTTCGGGGCGCGGATCTCTCCGGCCTCACCACAGTTCCGGGCAGGACCTTCAGGTGGAAGGGGCGCTACGGCTTCGATCTCAACGAGGCCCTCACCCTTGAGACCCACCTCAACGTCTTCGAGGGGTTCGACCCGGTTCTCACCTCCGAACAGCGTGCCGCCGAATACCTCTTTCTGGCCAACATTGACCCCGAGCTTCAGTTAAAGGTGCTCGATCAGGTGGATTCCCCGGCGCTGGTCGCCGCCGACACCATGAATTTCTGGATCGAGGGAAAGCGGGCGGCGCTTCAGAAGGTCATCGAGCGTGTAGACATTCTGGTGCTGAACGAGGCCGAGGCGAGAATGCTCGCCGAGGAATCCAACCTCGTCAAGGCGGGCAAGAAGATTCTCGACTGGGGGCCGGGAGGGGTGGTCGTCAAGCGCGGAGAGTACGGCGTTATCTATTTCGCCCCTAACCACGTCTTCAGCGCCCCGGCCTACCCCCTCGAATCCATCTTCGACCCCACCGGGGCGGGAGATACCTTCGCCGGGGGGTTCATGGGCCAGATTGCCCTGACGGGAGACATCTCCTTCGAGGGAATACGAAGGGCGATTGTCTACGGAAGCGCCGTGGCAAGCTTCAACGTCGAGAGTTTCAGCTTCAAGAGGCTTCTGTACCTAGAAAGGGAGGACCTCCGGGCTCGCTTCGAGGAGTTTCGCCGGATGACCTTCTTCGAGGCCGACATATAGGAATGTTGCCAAAAAAGCTCATATACGGCATCCTGTCGGTAAACCCGGCAAAAAGGAATCGGCACGATTGAAAACGCCAAACGTTAAAGCGGTATTTTTGGTATTTCTGGTTTTGTCCCTCTGCCTGGCGGCGGGGTGCTCGAACGATAGCGAGACCCGCAAGAACGACGCCCTGGCATCGCAGCAGCTCGCCTACGCCTTCATGAAGGAGGGGCGTCCCGCGAGGGCGCTGCAGGAATTGGCCAAGGCGGAGGCGCTAACCCCGGACGACCCCGAGATACACAACATGATGGGGCTGGCCTACTGGGCTCACAAGGAGTACGGACTGGCCGAAATGCACTTCAAG
This sequence comes from bacterium, assembly GCA_004322275.1. Taxonomy (NCBI): domain Bacteria; species bacterium. The sequence goes on along the minus strand of SCTA01000009.1, from coordinate 20,659 downwards.
CGGGCGCTGGAACTCAAGCCCGAGTTTTCCGAGGGCGCCAACAACCTCGGGACTCTCTACATGTCCCAGGCGCGCTATACCGACGCGGTCGCCGCCCTTGAAAAAGCGCTTAAAAATGTCTATTACAACTCTTACGAGGCCGCACTTTCAAATCTCGGCTGGGCCTACTACAAGCTCGGCAGGATAGACGACGCCAGAAAAAGGCTCGAAGAGTCGATAGAGGTAAATCCCTCCGTCCCCCAGGCCCGCCTGAACCTCGGCATAGTGCTTTTCGACATGGGAAAGGATAACGACGCCCTGGAGCAGGTTAATCAGGCGCTACGCATCTACCCGGATTTCGCCGAGGCGCACCTCCAGAAGGGCATTATCCTCAACCGGAAAAAAGACCGTGAGGGCGCGGCGGAGTCCTTCAGGCAGGCCTGGAAGCTCGGCGCATCGTCCGAGACGGGCAAGACGGCGAAAACCTATCTGGATTTTCTGGAGAAATAATAGATGAACTCTGTTTCGCACAAGACCGGCGGTTTCGGTGAAGCCCTAAAGGAAGCCCGCTTAAAGGCCGGCTTCGATCTTCGCCGCCTGAGCGACATCACCCGGATTCAGATCCGCTACATTGAGGCTCTGGAAGAAGAAGACTGGGGAAGCGTTCCCAAGGGCGTCATCGGAAGGGGTTTCGTACGGCTCCTCTGCCGCGAGATAGGGGCTGATTGCGCCGGTCTCCTCGAAAAGTACAGAATCTCGCGCGGCGAGGACCCTCTCGCCCATCTGGCGCAGTACTCCGCCAACGATGGCGATATGGACATGACCTACGGGAAGGAAAAGCTTCCCGCCTTCGGGAAGATGTTCAATCAGGGAGCGCTCTACCTCGTGGGAATCGCCGCGGGCCTCCTCGTCATAATCGGCGTGGTCCTCTGGATCTGGAGCCCCTGGTCGAAGAAGGAGCCGGCGGAGCAGAAGGGTGCGAAGGTTGCCGCCGAAGCAGCAGCCCCCTCGGAGGTTTCGGCCAAACAGGAGACCCCCGCCGCGGTCCAGAAGGAGGCGGCCCAGCCCGCAACGCCCGCCCCCGGCGTCCTTGAGATTACCGCCTCTGCGAAAACCTGGCTTGTCATCGAGGGCGACGGGCTGGAAAACCAGAAGATCGAACTCGGAGAGAACGAGACCAGGAAGTTCGACTTAGCCAGAGTGAAGCTGACCTTCCCCGACGACGGCGCTCTCCAGCTTCGCTGGAACGGCGCGGCGCTCCGGACCCCGCAGAAGACGGGGGGCGAGGTGCAGGTAAGGTTCCCCGAAGATCTGGAGACCCTCAAGCCTTGACGGGTTTTTTCGAGGATTTTGAAGCCGAAGGAGCGGCGAGGGAGCTTGGGAGGGAATTCTCGGGGGTAGAGGCCTGCGCGGTGCTCGGCTCCGGCCTTTCGGGCGCGGCCGAGGTTCTGGGGGTCGAATTTCCCAGGGATTACCTCGGGCTGGCGGGAAAGAAAGCCTCAGCCCCCGGACACCCCGGAACCGCCGGAATAGCGCGTGTGGGAGGGGTAAAGCTCCTTCTTTTCATGGGCAGGCCCCATTATTACGAAGAGGGGTCGATGCGCACTGCGGCCTTTCCGGTACGGCTGGCAAAGGCGCTCGGGGCGCGCTTTTGCATGCTTTTTTCCGCCGTCGGCGGCATCGGGAAAGATATAGCGGTCGGAGACTGGATTTTCGTAGACGACCACGTGAACCTTATGGGCCAAAACCCCCTCCTCGGAGTCAAAACCTCCGGCGGCCCCCCCTTTGTGGACCTTTCCAGCCTTTACCGGCGCGACCTTTTCGAGCCCGTGCGCTCCTCCCTTCCCGGCATCTCCGTAAAGAGCGGAACCCTCGCGGGCTTTTCCGGCCCCACCTACGAGACCCCTGCGGAGATACGCATGGCGGCAACGCTCGGCTGCTCCACCGCCGGGATGTCCACCGTGCCGGAGAGCGTCTGGGCGAAATTCCTTGGCCTGGACACGGTAGCCTTCGGCAGGGTGTCGAACCCGGCGGCGGGGCTCGGCTCCGGCGGACTTAGCCACGAGGACGTTCTCCGCGAGACGCGGGCGGGCGGGCCGGAGGCGGCGAAACTCATAGAGGCCGCGCTTGCGGCGTGGGCGGCGGTTAAAAATGAGCGGGGTTAAGGCGGTAAGCCTCCTTTCGGGGGGACTCGATTCCATCCTCGCCACGAGGGTGGTGCAGGATCAGGGGGTGGAGGTAAAGGCGCTCCACTTCATAAGCCCCTTTTTTTGCGCCAGCGTAAAGGGGCGGGAAGAGGCGACCATCCGCCATTACCGGGAAAAGTTCTCCATCGACACGGAAATAATCGACGTTTCGAGAGAATTCCTGGAGATAGTGGACCACCCGCGCTACGGCTACGGCAAGAACTTCAACCCCTGCATAGACTGCAAGATATTCCTCTTCAAAAAGGCCCTTAAGCGGATGGAGGAATCCGGCGCGAAGTTCCTCATCACCGGCGAGGTTGTCGGCCAGCGCCCGATGAGCCAGCGGCGCGGTACGATGGACCTTATCGCCGCGAAGATGGGCGCGAAGGACATCCTTCTTCGCCCCCTCTGCGCAAAAATACTTCCGCTGACCCTGCCCGAGAGGGAAGGATGGGTTGACCGCGAAAAACTCCACTCCTTTTCGGGGCGCGGCAGGAAAGCCCAGATTGCGCTCGCCGAAGAGCTTGGCATCTCCGGCTATCCCACTCCCGCCGGGGGGTGCTCCCTCACCGATCCGATAAAAGCGGTCCGGGTGAGGAAATATTTCGACAAGACCGACCGGGCGCTGCGGAATCCCGACGAAATCCGCCTCCTTCTCTCGGGCAGGCCCTTTTGTTTTCCCGGCGGGAGCATCCTCACGATGGGGCGGAGCGAAGGGGAGAACAACGCCCTCAAGACCCTCTTTCGGGAGGGGGACGAGCTGGTCAAGGTCCCGGTGCATCCCGGACCTCTCGGCATCTTCCGGCCCGGCCCCGGCGGGGACGAGAGGGCGCTTGCCGCCTCGGTCCTTCTTCGTTACTGTCCCCGCGCTCCGGAAGAGTGCGAGGTCGGCTTCGGGGTCGTCGAGGACGAGCCGGAGAGAATGATAAAAGTCCGCCGGGCGAGCGACGAAGACCTCGACCCTTTCAGGGTGTAAGAGATGTGCGGCGTCCCGGTTTTGGCCGAGTTTCGCCGGATGCAGTCCGTACTCGGAACCCCCCTTACGCTCATCAAGGGCGTCGGCCCAAAGATAGGCGAGAAATTCGCCAAAAAGGGGCTCCTCACCGTCGAAGACGCCCTCTTTTTTCTCCCCATACGCTACGAAGACCGCACCCGCCTCGCCCCCATAAGAGAGCTGCACCACGGCCAGAGCGCCACCTTTCAGGGCGAACTGATTAGCCTCGAAGTGCGCTTCTACCGGAGAAGGAGGGCGCTGGAGGGGCTGCTAGCCGACTCCACCGGCGTCGCGGTGCTCAAGTGGTTTCACGGAAACTTCGACTGGCTGCGAAAGCGCTACCCGGTCGGCTCGACCCTCATCGCCTACGGGCAGGTGAGCGATTTCGGGGGCAGGCACGAGGTAATCCACCCCGACCTCGAAACTCTCGACGGCTCGAACGACGGGGAGATGGAAACCGTCACCCCGGTCTACTCCGAGGTGGAGGGAGTCCATCCCCGCGCCCTTCGCAAGATAATGAAAAAGGCGGTGGAGGCGGGAGCCTCGGTCTTCCTGAACGCCGTCCCCCCGGAGGCGGCGGCGCTCTCCGGGCTGGAGGGAGCCGCGTGGGTTGACATGGGCAAAGTCTTTCGAGAGCTCCATTTTCCCCCGAAGGGCGGAGAGGAGCTTGAAAAGATTGTCGCCTCCTCCCGCCAGGTACTCGTCCTCTCCGAATTTTTCCTCCTCCAGCTCGCTCTCCTTCGCAAGCGCGAGGGCGTCAGGGTCGCGCCGGGCATCTCCTTTCACCCTGATTTCGGCAGGATAAAGCCGCTCCTCCGCTCTCTTCCCTGGGAGCTTACCGGGGCGCAGAGACGGGTCTTGGGGGAGATACGCAGGGACATGGAGTCGGAGAGTCCCATGCACCGGCTCCTGCAAGGAGACGTGGGCAGCGGAAAGACCCTCGTGGCCCTCCTCTCCTCGCTGATGGCGGTGGAGAGCGGCTACCAGAGCGCTATCATGGCTCCCACCGAGGTGCTGGCGGAGCAGCATTACGCGAATATCTCGGCGCTTCTTAAGGGATTTCCCGTCAGGACGGCCCTTCTCACCGGCTCGGCGCCCGCCGGGGAGAGGGAGAGGATGCTCGGCGAACTCGCCTCCGGGGAGATCGACGTAATCATCGGCACCCACGCCCTCATCCAGCCCGACGTAGAGTTTAAATCCCTCGGCCTCGCCATCGTGGACGAGCAGCACCGCTTCGGCGTTATGCAGCGGGCTCTTCTCGCCTCGAAGAGGAGGGACGGGCGCACTCCGGACATGCTTGTGATGACCGCCACGCCCATTCCCAGAAGCCTCTCGATGACGGTTTACGGCGATCTCGATCTCAGCGTGATAGACGAGATGCCGCCCGGCCGCAAACCCGTCAAGACGAAGGTGGTCAGGCTGGAAAACCGGCAGAAAGCCTACGATTTCATCAGGGGCGAGATAGCGAAGGGGCGGCAGGCCTATATCGTCTGCCCGCTCGTGGAGGAGAGCGACAAGGTGGACCTTAGGGCCGCCGTAGAGACCTCCCTCCACTTTTCGGAGGAGGTCTTCCCCGAGCTTCGGGTCGGGCTGCTCCACGGCAGGATGAAAGCCGGAGAGAAGGAAATGGCCCTCGGCGCTTTTTACGGGGGAGAGATAGACATCCTTGTCTCGACTACGGTTATCGAGGTGGGCATCGACGTTAAGAACGCCTCCGTGATGGCGGTCGAGCACGCCGAAAGGTTCGGCCTCTCCCAACTCCACCAGCTTCGCGGAAGGGTGGGGCGGGGCGAGCACGACTCCTGGTGTTTTTTGATGGTCGGGGGGCCGGTCTCAGGCGACGCGAGGGAGCGGCTTTCGATAATGGAAAAGACCTGCGACGGCTTTCGGATATCAGAGGAAGATCTCAAGATACGCGGCCCCGGCGACATGCTGGGCACCCGCCAGTCCGGGCTGCCGGAGCTTCGCGTTGGGAACATCCTCACCGACGGCCCCCTGCTGGAGCGGGCCCGCAGGATGGCGCAGGCGGTCCTTCAAGCCGACCCCTCCCTCGAAAGCGAGGGAAACCGGGTCCTTGCCGCGATGCTCACCGAGGGGCTGCAGAGGAAACTGGCTATCCTGCGGGCAGGTTAGAGTCTCGGCTTCCTCTTTCGACGAATGGCTGCGTCGTTTCTCGGGCGCGGGTCTTGGCGTATTAACCGATACTGCCTTCGACCGCGCGCCCTGCGGACTCCTTGCCCTTCGCCGAAATAGTTTGCCGAAAGTTCGGAATAAATACTTCGTGCCCTTAGGAACCGGGGACTTCTCGTGTCTCTCTAGATTAAACGCCGTTACATTCAAAAAAGTCCCTCGAAAAGAGGGGATTCACGCCTAAAAAAATTGACAATCTTCCCCTTGTGTGGTTTTACTAACAGGGTTTGTCAACCAGCCCGTAAACTGAAATTATTTGCAACGGAGGGAGTCATGTCGGCCAAGATAATCAAAGGTGCCCCCATCGCTGAGGAGATCCGCGTAGAACTAGCCAAGGAGATCGAGGGGCTCAAAGCCAAGGGTTTCACGCCCAAGCTTTCCGTCGTTCTCGTCGGCGACGACCCCGGCAGCGTCTGGTACGCGAGAAACAAGGTCTCCGTCGGAGAGAAGATGGGCGTCGTCGTCGAAGTCACCGAGCTTCCCAAGGACACCCCCGAGAGCGACGTGGTCGCCCTCGTGAAGAAGCTGAACGCGGACGACAAGGTCCACGGCATCCTCGTAGAGCTTCCCCTTCCCAAGCACATCAACAAGGCCAACGTAATGAACGCCATCCTGCCCGCCAAGGACGTTGACGGCGTCACCGCCGAGCAGCGCGGCTACATCCTGGGCGACATGGAAGCCCTCGCCCTCGTTCCCGCCACTCCGCTGGCCTGCATCGAGCTGGTCAATCGCGCGGGCGTGGACATCAAGGGCAAGAAGGTCACCGTCGTCGGCAGAGGCGACACCGTGGGCCGCCCCCTCGCGATGCTCCTTCTCTCCAAGGGCCGCGACGCCACCGTCACCATCTGCCACTCCAGGACCGTTGACCTCGCCGGAGCCATCAAGGACGCCGACATCGTCTTCGCCGCCGCCGGAGCGGGCGCGAACCACCTCATCAAGGCCAGCATGATCAAGCCCGGCGCGACGGTCATCGACGCCGCGATCAACCAGAAGGAAGACGGCTCCATCACCGGAGACGTTGAACCCGCCGCCGCAGAGGTGGCCGGAGTCATCACCCCCGTCCCGGGCGGCGTCGGCAGCCTGACCACCACCATCATCGTCGGCAACACCGTCAAGGCGCTTAAACTCCAGAAGTCAATCAAGTAAGGAGGCGACCATGTCAATATATGAAAAGTCAATCAACGAGTACCTTGAAGTAGCCGCTTCCTCCAGCCCCACCCCCGGTGGAGGCTCCGTAAGCGCCATAGCGGCCACCAACGCCGCCGCAATGGTCAGCATGGTCGCCAACCTGACGATAGGAAAGAAGGGCTACGAAGAGCATCAGGGTGCGGCCACCGAAATCGCAGCCGCCGCCGTTAAGCTCATCGACCAGCTAAAGGCGCTTACCGCCCGCGACATGGAAGCCTTCGACCTCTTCGTCAAGGCTTGGCGCATGCCCAAGGACACCCCCGAGCAGAAGGCCGTCAAGGACGAGGCCAACGAAAAGGCCGCGCAGAACGCTTCTACGGTTCCGCTTGAGATCTCCAAGGTCTGCCTTGAGATTATAAAGCTCTCCGTGCAGCTTGCGCCCTTCGGCAACAAGTCCGCCATCTCCGACGTGGGCGTCGCGGCCTACATAGCCGAGGCGGCGATGAAGGCGGCTATGCTCAGCGTCGACATCAACATCCCCGGTCTCAAGACCAAGTCCTTCGCCGACATGCTCATCTGTGAGCGCGCCCGCCTCTTCGCCGAAGCCGAAGACCTCAAGGTCCTCGCCCTCGCCGACGTGAAGAAGAGAATGGCGGCCCACTAAAAGCGTATAACATCCGAACTCAGGACCGGGCGCTTCGCATCAGCAAAGCGCCCGGTTTTTTTGTTTATGCATCGCCTCCCTTTGGGGAGGCTTTTTTGTGTGCTTCGCACGTTTATGATTGACGGGTCTGGCCGACCCGTACCCGGCCCCACTTTTCATCGGAAAAGTGGGCAAAACTCGGCCCGGGGCACTACGCTCGCGCTTCAAAGAAGCGCGACCACTTCGTTCCGGCTGGGCCGTACGGGGCACCCACTACGCTTCGCTCCGTTAAGACCCCGCGCCGGCCCGACGCCTCCGCTCGTTGCTACGTGCACGGGCCATTCGTGGGGAACGAAATGAAGGCTCGCAAACGGGCTGGATCATTTTTAGCCCGTTTGCTCGAAGGTATTCTTTTTACAACTATCAAAAAAACTACATCCGAGGCCAAAAGCCTTCTGCTATCCGGGCTTTTGGCCGAGCCTTCCTTTCGTCTTCCCTTCGGGCCCGTAGGTGACGCAGGGAGCGGAGGCGGATAGGGCGGCGGGGGGTCTTAACGGAGCGAAGCGTAGTGGGTGCCCCCTCACGCCCCCGCCGTAGCGACCGGTCGCTCGAAGAGCGAGCGGAACCTTTCGGGCCGATTTCTTGGGTACTTCTTTCTAAAAGAAGTACCAAGGAGCGCGAGGCAGAGCCTCGCTAGTTGTAAACGTGCGAAGCACACAAAAGTCACTGGATTCCCGCGCTTCGCGCGAGAATGACGATGGGGAATTGGTGCGTTACGCCGCTTCGCGGCTAACAGCACCCTACACAACTATCCTCTGAATTCGCGCTTTCGCGGGAATGACGGGTAAGGGGGCATTAGCCTCTTATTGGGCCTCAGCGGGTTCTTCGGGAGGGGGAGTCCTTGACTTGTCGAGCTGCTCCCAGAGGGGCACTCCCAGCACGTCATGGAGGAGGTAGTAGGCTACCGGCACTCCGAGGATCATGCCCCAGACTCCGAAGGAGTGGTGGCCCACGTAGAGGATTATGAGGACGAGGGCGGGGTTGAGCTTCATGTGGCGGCCGTAGATGAGCGGGTTTAGCACGTAGGCCTCGATGAGATGGATGATTACGACCATCGTCACCACGCCCAGCGCCGTTCCCACTCCTCCGGCGTTAAGTGCGACAAGGACGATGGGAGTGGTGGAAATGAACACTCCGAGAACCGGGATGAAGCTGAGCAAAAAGACTATCAGGGACAAAAAGGCTACCGAGGGGACTCCCAGAAAGATCAGCCCTCCCGCCGTCAATATCGTGTTGAGTATGGCGATTATGAACTGGGCCTGAAACGCCCGCCCGACGACGTAAGCGAAGCGCACCACGGGCTGCGCGGTCTGCTCGTAGAAGTCGCGGAGCCTGGAAAGGCGAAGGCTCGAAATGCTCTGCATGAGGCGGACGGCGTCTATCGATATCAGGAAGCTGAAAAGAAGGGCGAGCAGCAGCGTCGCCGACCCTTGCCAGAGCAGTTTGAAATATTCGGGGGCTTTCTCCCGGATAAGGTTTATTTCTCTGGCGAGGAAGAGTTTTATCAGCTTTTCGTCCGACAAACTTACCCTGCCGCTCTTGCCCTGCGCCAACGGAACCGGAGGCAATTCGCCTCGGGCCGCTTCCTCCTGCATCTCCTCGATCGCCACGTCTTCGGGTATGTTCCCTCTGAGGTAATCGGTAAGGGCCGAGTCGATGGAGGGGTATTTGACGGCCAGCTTCGACTTGTAGTCCAGAATCGTCGATTCTATCTGGCCCAGCCTGCCGATGAGCGTCTCGGCTTCCGTCGAGATGCGCGGAGTCGCGTATCTCACGAAGGTGACGATAGCGGTGAGAAACATGAGGTGGACCACGGTAATTGCCAGCCAGTTGGGCAGGCGCAGGTATCTCACCCCGAGGCGGGCGAAGCGGGCGCTCATGAAGGATATTATGAATATTATGAAAATGAGGCCGAAGAAATCCCGAAGGAGCCAGACGAAGGCGAAGAAGGCGATCCAGATCAGGATGCGCTGGTTGAGCCGGTAAAATCTGTCGAAACTTAGTTCCACACCTGACTCCGGTTCTTTTGGGGGCGCTTTGCGAGCAGCCTTTTATTGATTCTACCTTTGCGCGCTTTGCAAGTCCATTGAAGGATTTGAAAGGGAATATTCAACCGGTGTGGACTCGCCGCCGCGGCGGCTGTATAAGTGGATTTTGCGGAAGGATGCTAAGGGAATGAAACCGTCATACAGACTCAAATCTCTTTTTGTGCTTTTAGCGCTTCCGGGTTTTCTTTTTCTGTCCTCGCCTTCTTTCGCCAAAACCATCCACAGGGCCGGAGACATGAGGGTTTTGACCCTCTCCGAGCTTCTCTTCGAGCTCTCCGAGGCGAAGGTCATAACCTTCGGCGAGCGCCACGACCGCGCCGACGACCACGTCGCCCAGCGCACCCTCATACAGTCGTTGAGCGACTCCGGCGTGAAACTCGCCATAGGACTTGAAATGTTCAGGGCCGACGCGCAGGAAGGTCTCGACGCCTGGATAGCGGGAACGCTGGACGAAAAGGGAATGGAGGCGCTCTTCGCGTCAAACTGGGGGACGGAACTTTACCCGGTCTATCACCACATCCTCTACTACGCGAGACAGGAGAAAATCCCCCTCGTCGGCCTGAACGTGAGGCGGGAGATGGTGGCGGAGGTTTCGAGATCCGGGGTTGAGTCCCTGGAGGGCGAGGAGTTCAAACGCTTCGGAAGGCTGGCCTGCGACGTGGACGAGCGGTACATCGAGGAGCTTACCGGGGCCATGTCCCCCCACGGGAAGGGGAAAACCTTCGAGGAGATCGACAAGCTTTGCCAGGCGCAGATAGCCTGGGACTACGCGATGGCAAAAAACTCCGTCGAATACCTGAAAAAGAACCCCGAAACCGTACTGGTTATACTGGCGGGCAGCTTCCATGCCTGGAAGCACGGGATACCGGAGCAAATAGACCGCATCTCCGACATCCCGGTAAAGGTCGTCGTCATGGCCTCGGGCGACTCCTACCCGCGCTTCAAGCTTACCGACAACGATGCGGATTTTATCTGGAGGACGGAGGATTATCCGGCCGACAGGTTATTTACCCGGCCCCGCTGACCCGGCGAATTCGCCAATCTAATTCGGCGAAGGCTACCACTGAGGTTTAATTGAACTGATTCAGATAATTTATAAGCGACTCGCGTTCGGTTTGGGAGATCAATCCATCCTTAGCTTGCCAATCAATTGCCATCAAGATGTCTTTCTCGCCGAGACCGTTCCAGTCCAGAAGGTTTTTCTCGAAATTCAGCCAACCCGCCGTGCGCCATGCGAAGATTCTCATCTCTTTGATCTGGTCGTCGGTCAGATTTCGCCTGTGAAGCTCGCAGACAACCCGGTCATAGTATCGTTGTTCATAGGTGGTATCGACGATCTCCTCACAAATAAGACTCCACGTACTCATATTTGGAAGAGGCTCAAGCCCTTTACAGTTGTGTTTTTTCAACCGGACGCACGCCTTTGCCAGTGCCCCATCACAAGCTACATTGCGCAAAAACCTGCCCGACAGGATTCCCTCGGTTTCCTTCTCGGAACTGAAAATGCGGCTGAATAACGCACTGAAAAACCCTGCCAAAGGATACCCTCCTCACAAAGGGGCGTCGTTCTATGTCAGACTCGAAGATAATAACGAGTTCTTAACGCTTTTTAAACCCCCTCCATCCGTATCGGCAGAACTATCGTCTGCAGCCCCGAGAACTGGAGCCGCCGCTGTATGGCGTGGGCGGTGTCGTTGTGCAGTATCTTGTTGGTGAGTTTCTCTTTCCTGAAAACCAGCTTCCCGAGGTAGAAGGTCGCCTTCGGGTACTGGCGCATTACGTCGTGGCAAAGCTCTTCCGCCTCGTCGAGGACGTCGGTGCCGACGCTGAAGCGGTAATCAGCCCGAAAGCCGAGCCCCCTCGCGCTTTCTACGTAGTGCGTGAGGCTCTCTTCGGTTCCGCGCCGGAGCGCCGCCATCTCCTCCTGCCCCTTGAAGTGCCCGGAATCCACCGCCCCTACCGAGAGAAAGAGCATGTCCTTGTAAAAACCGGGGAAGAGCCTGTGTATGGAGAGAAGCGAGTGGATGCCGAGCCCGCCGTAGCCGGAGACCAGCAGCGCCGCCACCGGCCTGGCCGGATCGAGCGGCTCCGGGGGAACTTCCGTTCCCTCGGGTATGACGCAGAGGATGTCGTCCAGCTTCTTTATCTCGTTTCGGACCTTTTCGTAGTGGCGGTGGATGAGGACGCAGAGAACTATGAAAGAAGAGGTTACGACGAGCGTCAGCCAGCCGCCTTCGGAAAATTTTTCGTAGGTCGTCACGAAGAGGATGGAGAGGCAGAGCACCAGACCCATCATGTGGACGCACAGGTTCCGAAACCAGTTTTTGTGATGCTTCCTTCCCTCGGTCATCCAGAACCGCGACATTCCCATTTCGGTCAGACTGAAGGTCAGAAAGACGTTTATCGAGTACAGAACCACGATGAAAGAGACGCTTCCGCCGGTGTACAGGAGCAGGATCGCCGAACATATCCCCATGACGAAAATTCCGTTTTTCGTCACGAGGCGTTCGGAGAGGTTGGCGAACCTGTGGGGGACCCAGCTGTCGAGCGCCATGTTGGAGAGGATTCTCGGACCGTCGATAAAACCGGCCTGCGCGGCGACGAAGAGGAGGGCGCCCTCCGAGAACAGCGTCAGGATCACCAGCCACGGCCCGAAGCGCCAGGATCCGATCGACCAGGAGGAGAACACCCTGTCTAGAAGGACTGCGTTCATCGTCTTGCCTTCTTCCGGGGTGGCGTGCCACAGAAGGTAGCAAAGCAGGATTCCGCCTGCGGTGAAGGCGAGGGAGAGCGCCATGTAGAGCATCGTGCGCTTGCCCGTGGCGACGCGGGGCTCGCGTAATATCTGGAGGCCGTTCGAGACCGATTCGATGCCGGTGTAAGTGCCGCCTCCCAGAGAGTAAGCCCGCATGAAAATGAAGAGAAGCGGAGCGAAGCCGAGCGCCTTCATGTCGGAGGAGCCTCTGGCCTGCGCCGTGCTGAATACTTCCGGCAAGGCCCAGAACTGCGAACCAACGCCGTAGACGATGAGCAGAAAATGAGTCAGCACGAAGACCATGAATATGGGCATCAGGATTTTAACGGATTCTTTTACTCCGCGCAGATTGAGCACCGTAAGGATTATCAGCCCCGCGAAAGCAGCCAGTATCTTGTAGGGATGCCAGGCAAGCGGCAGAAAGCTAAAAATGGCGTCAGCCCCCGAAGCCACCGATATCGTTATCGTCAGTATGTAATCGACGACGAGCGCCGCGCCCGAAACCACACCCGCCTTCGGGCCGAGCAGTTTCGTGGCGACTACGTAGCCGCCTCCGCCGGAGGGAAAATGCTCGATAAGGAGGCTGTAGGCGAAGGAAATGATGCCTACCGTGATGGCGGTCATAAGCGCCAGGTAAAGCGCGAGATATTCGTGGCCAAGAACCTGGCGGAACGCCTCTTCCGGGCCGTAAGCCGAGGAGGAGAGGCCGTCCGCGCCGAGACCGACCCAGGCGAGAAAGGCGATAAGCGAGATGTTGTGAAACACCGTCGGATCGGTGGGGTCGCGGGGCTTTCCGAAGAGGATATTTTTCAGTTTTCTGGCGAAACCGTGCTGTCCGTTGCCGTTCGGCCCTCCGGCGACGGGAGGGGGCGGGGGAATCTCTTCGACACTGTGTACGGTTTTAGGTGCGGGAGCGCTTTCTCCCACCGGGGAAGACGAAGGTTTTTCGTCTTTGGGACCTTCCATATTAACCTCCAAAAGATAGTCTTTCGGAGGACTCCTCAAGCTTTAGCGAGGGGTCCTGTCCGACGCCTGCGGGGTTAGCTGACGGGCTCGGGCAGGAAAGATTGCCCTACGCGGTTAGGCGATTAGCCCCGAAAAAACGGGTCCCCCGTTCCCGCGGTCTGCGGGACTCGGCGATTGAATGGCGGGAGAATACTCTTTTGGTTTGGCGGTTTCAAGGGGTGTAAAGGTGGTAAATGCATGGTTTCGCCCCTCGGTTTAAAATAGCCTTTACGATTTTGTAACAGGAGACGAGCCTCATTTGCCTTTTTTAGATTTTATCATCAGATTCAGCACCCGTTCGTAATACCCCATGAGGCTGTTGTCGGGCTTGCTTCCGCATTCCTTGCAGAATTTCAGGTAGGCGGAGGTCAGGGTGGCGAGGAGAGGAATGGCTCCGTCAGGGTTTTTCTCCACGGGGTTCTTGAGGATTTCAAGGCCCTTGCAGTAGTAGATGTCAACCAGATTCGTCTCTCCGGCGGCCTTCGCCGTCTCGGCGGCATGTCCGCACGCCGCGGCGTAGTCAAGGTCGTAGACGCCCGGTTTTTCGTCGCAGAGCTTCGAGTAGCCGTCCAGCGCCTGCTTGGCGACAGGCAATCCCTTGTCTCCCATGCCGACGTCGCCGAGAACCCTCGCCAGTATTATCTTTACCGCCGCGTTTCTGTCCGTGTAGCCTTCGGGCCGCATCGAAGAAAGCTGTTCGTGTATCTCGGCGCTCTTGGTCGCCGACGAGAGCGCCTGTTCCGGCGACATCCTGCGGTTGCTGGCTGCGGCAAGGGTCGAAAGCGCCACCGCGTAAGGGGGGGCGAAGCGCATCTTTCTGGTGGTGAGCAGCTTTGCATAAATCTCGACGCTTCTTTTAGCGGCTTTTTCGGCGCGCAAAAAATTGCCGGAGCGCAGCAGTTCGGCGGCGAGGTTGTTCTGGGTGAGGGCGAGGTCTTCGCCGTAGGTCTCCGGGTTTCTAAGGTGCAGCCGCTCGATTATCTCGGCGGCCTCCTCCGCGTAGATGAGGGCTTTTTGCCTTTTGCCGAGAGCGCCGTAAAAACCGGCCAGGTTCGCCAGCGCGCAGGCAAGCTCCGAATCGAAGGCGTCCGGGTTCCTTTCCGCCAGATCCCTCAAAAAGCCGGTCGCCCGGTCTCCCATCCGCAGCGCCTCGTCGTAGCGGCCCGCCCGGGCGTTTGCTATGGAGAGGTTGACGAGGCTCTGCGTCAGCCCCGGTGTGAAGGCCTGGGGACTCTTTCTGACGAGGTCCTCCCAGAGGGCGAGCCCCTGTTTCGCGGATTCAGCGGCTTTTTCATAATAGCCGGAGCGGATGAAATAGGCGGCGAGATTGGTCCACGCTCCGGCGAGTTCCGCCCGGGCAGGTCCCGTATCCCCCTTGGCAAGAAGCTTTCTGCGGATGTCCACCACCCGCGCGCCCGAATTCGCCGCCTCCACCGGGCGGCCGTATATCGCGTAAAAGGCGGAGAGGTTGTTCAGGCAGTTGGCGAGCCTTCCGAGATAGGCGGGGTTCTCGGCCGTCAGTTTTTCATAGGCGTCAACCGCTCTTTTAGCTATTTCGGTTGCGGCGCTCACCGCCCCGAGCTCGAAGTTGGAGACGCTGAGGCGGTTCATCGTGTCGGCGCGGACGGGGGCGTAGGCGGGGCTCTGGGGGAGCTTTAGCACCAGAGTCTCGTGGAGAGCGACGCCGAAGGCCGCGAGGTTGGAGTTTTTCATCGAGGTGTGGCGCGAAACCCAGATGAGCTCTTCCACCGGCCTTTCTGCGATGACCAGGTCCAGCCAGTCCCTGACGGTCTCGAAGCCGTCCACGCCGGAAAGGTCGCCGGTAGTCCTTATGAGCTGAAGCCAGGTCTGCTCCGGGTCGAGGTCCAGCGCGGCTCCGAGGGATTTTTCCATAACCTCGCGATACTCGGAGAGCACGTGAACCCCGAAGGCGCCGTTGACGAGGTCGTGGGCTATGGGTACGAAGATCGTCCGGCCGCCTTCGCCGGTTTTTCCCGCCACCACGGCGAGTCCGGTGATGGTGTTCTCGACCGAGGAGGCGGAAGCGCCCATGGTTTCGGCGTCGCGCCGCAGGAGCTGCCAGAATTTCTCGTCGCTGGAGTCTCTGGCTCCGCAAAAGGCGAGGTTGGCGACGGCGCGTTCGACCAGTATGTGGTCGGAGGTCCTGGGGCAGTTTGCGCGGATGTAAGCCTTTTCGCGGTTGGCCGCCCAGAGGAGCAGCTGGCCCTTCGGCCAGTCCGGTATGTTGGTCGCGCTGCCTTGTTCGCAGGCCCGCAGGCTGGCAAGCTGCAGGTAGACGGGGTTGTAGTCGGTGTTGCGGCGCAAGCTGAGGAGGGCGTCGCGGCCAAGCTGGGGCATATCCGGCGCGGGTTTGCCGCAGAGGCGGGACCAGCTTGCCATCGCCGTTTTCAGGATGGCTACCATCGTCCCGTCGGGGTCGTCCCTGCCGGGAAAGCCGAGGCGAAGCGGAACCTCCATCGAGCGGTGAACGTTTTCCCAGTTCTCGTTGCCGACGCTCGAAAGCAGTTCCCCGAGCCACCCCGCCTCCACGGCGGCGCGCCTTTCAAGCAGAATGACCCGGATCTTTCTGGTGTTGAAATTCGCTGGCCCTTTGCCCCACTTCGCGAAGCGGGTAAGGAGTTTCCCGAGAATCTCGCTCTTTCGCGCCGCGTTATCGACGATTATCAGGGTATCCTGGGAAGGCACCCAGGTTTCAAATTCGGGAGAGAGCACCCAGCGGTCGAGGGCGTCACCCGGCACGAAACCGGCAAGCCAGCCCTTATTGCTGCACTTGTGGGCGATTTCGAGGGCCAGCCTGGTCTTGCCGACGCCCCCGTTGCCGAAGATCGAAAGCCAGGTAAACTGCTCCTTGCCGGTAATGAAGCGAAGGAGGCCGTCCACCTCGTACTTTCTTCCCACCAGTTCGGAAAAACCCGCCGAGGGATGAAGCAGGCTCCCCGGCCGGTTCGGGTCGAGTTCCCTTTGGGTTTCGGTCAGAAATATCGGAGCATTCATGGATAACCTCGCTCAGTGATCACCTGAACAGAATACAACACTGGGCCTTTTCTGTCATGGGAAACCACTTTTCAAGCTTTTAAGGCTGCGCAAAAATTCACAAAGCCGGCCGGGAATGAATTCGAGGGACTTTTACTTGACGGGCCGGTTTTGACGGCAGAAAATGTAAACATTATTTTGCTTATCATCGGCAATAACTTGAGAGTTCTGAAACACAGGGGAGAGAATCGATGAAAAAGAATCTGCTGCCGGTTTTGTTCTTGCTGGTTTTGCTTTTTGCTTCCGCCACCTTCGCGGCGGGACCAAGAATCGCGGTTCTCAAGTTTACGGAAAAATCCAGCGGAAACTGGTCCGGACACGTCGGCACAGCCTCCGAGGACTGGTTCGTGGACGCCCTGGTGAACACCAAAAAATTCAGCGTCATGGAGCGCCAGCAGCTCGAAGCCCTGCTGAGGGAACAGAAATTCCAGGTCAGCGACGATGTGAGCCAGTCCACCGCCGTCCAGGCGGGCAAGATGGCCGGGGTGCAGTTCATGGTCTTCGGGAACATCGATTTTTCGCAAAAGAAACAGCAGGTGCACAGCGGCGGAGGTCTCAGCGGCCTGGTCGGCGGACTCTGGGGCTCGGCGGGGAAAAAGACCTCGGAGGGCAACCTCACCGCCCGCGTGGTCAACGTCCAGACCGGCGAGATAGTCTTCAGCAAGAGCGAGACGGTATCGACCTCAAACTACTCGATTGACGTTATGGGCACCGGCGCCGGGACCGACTGGGACGAGACGGTCGCCAAAAAGGTTTTCATGCCCGCAGTCGAAGAGATCACCGAGGAGATGACGGATAAACTCTCGGATTTCACCGCCAGCGCCGGCGGCGCGCCCCCCTCCGACGACTGCAGCGTCGTCTCCTCGAAGGACGGGAAGGTCTACCTCAACAAGGGCAAGGCCGACGGCGTCAAGACCGGGGACAAGTACGACATCTACAGGGTGGAGATTATCCGCGACCCCGGTAACGGGCAGGAGCTCGGAAGGGACGAGACGCAGCTCGGAACGGTCGTAGTCGAAAAGATCGGCGGAGACCACCTTGCCATCACCAGCGTCGAAAAGGGCGAGGGGTTTCAGCAGGGAGACGTGGGCAAGCGCAGAAAATAACTTGGACCGGCTTCCTCTTTCGGCGAATGGACTGTGTCGTTTCTCGGGCGCGGGTCTTGGCGTAGTAACGCTACTGCCTGCGACCGCGCGCCCTGCGGACTCCTTGCCCTTCGCCGAAATAGATTGCCGGAAAGGCGAGGTTCCTCGAAGTTTTTAAAAGCCTTAAATAACTTATTTCTTTTTGCTGAATAAAAAAAAGGCCCGCGCCATGACGCGGGCCTTTTGTCGTTGATAACTACGGGTTCAGCCGCAGCCGCAGCCGCCTCCGCAGGAGGAGGGGGAACAGCCGCTGTCGCCTTCTCCGCAAGAGGAGCCGCAACCGCAGCCCTCGCCATCGTCGTTTGCTTCGCCCTTCATCAGGAGAAGCTCGGCGGGGCTGAGCTCCTCGACCTGCGCGATCTCAACGTCGAAAGTGAGGGTCTTCCCTGCGAGAGGATGGCTGAAATCGGCCACGACGGTGTCTCCCTTGACTTCGACCACGAAGAAGGAGACGGGGCCGTGGGGACCTTCCGCCGTGAATCCCATTCCCGGCTCCAGAATCAGGTCGTCCGGGAAGTTTTCCCTGGGGAGGTCGCGGTACATCTCGTCCGTGGTGAGGCCGTAGGCCTCTTCCGGGGGGACGGTGACTACGAACTTGTCGCCGATGCTCTTTCCTTCAAGGGCTTTTTCAAGCCCGGGGATTATCTGACCGCAGCCGTGAACGAAGCTGAGCGGAGTCCCGCCGCTCGTGGTGTCGGCTACTTCTCCGTCGTCAAGGGTGAGGGTGTAGTGGATCGAAACGTATTTATCAGGCGAAATGACCATTTTTTCCTTTCGGTTTGAATGCCCTGAGAAGAATTCCGACTCGGGGCAGTGGACTGGATGAAGATAAGTTCTAAAGGCGGCGAGGTCAAGGCGGGGAGGCGAAAAAAAAGTTTGTCGGCATCTGTCATACCCCGAGCTTTTGCCTCTCGGCGGCGTCGGCCACAATAGCCAGCATGAGCCCTTCGTCGTCCTCCTCGGAGGTGGAAAGGGAGAGGACTATCGGGAAGATGATGCCGTTGCTTCTCATGCCGCTGCACGCCATGACAAGGCCTTTTTGCGATTTTGATTTTTTCAGGTGCTCCACCACGCCCAGAAAGTCCGGGCGCGAGGGTTTCGACACCAGATCGTCGAACTTCCTGCCGAGCGCCTCGCTCTCGGTCAGCCCGAAGAGCTTTTCGGCGGTCCTGTTGAAGATTACGATGTTGCGGCTTTGGTCCATCGCGATGATGCCGTCGTTGGCGAATTTCAGGAGGTTCCGGAAACGCGCCTCGGAGCGCTCGATCTTCACCCTCTGGTTTTCGATGCGCCTGGAGGCCCTTACGAACATCGGGGTGAGCGCGACGATCAGGAGCACTATCCCGGCGATATTTCCGGCCCAGAGTATCTTCCTCATGGCCGCCATGTCCCGCACGAGGGGGGCCACGTCGCTGTAGACCTCGAAGACAACGTCCGGTTTTTCGCCCTTGCCGAAGGATACGGGCACGTAAATCTCAAGGAGCCTCTGCCCCTTCGGATCGAGGCGGTTTTCGCTTTTCAGAAGGTCGGTGTAGTTGCTCGCCACCTTTCCCGAAAGGGCCTCGTCCAGCTCCGGGTCGTCGAGAAAGCGCGATCCGACGAGCTTTTCCTCGCTGGCCCAGAGGACTTCGTGATCGGTAGACCAGACCTTCCGGCTAACCGTGTCCGGGCCGAAGTAAAAAGACGCCAGCTTCGCGCGCACCGCAGCTTTCTGTTCCGCTGAAAGGGAGGGCGAAAAATCCGCTTTGGTGAAAGCAAAGAGCGCTCCCTCCTCCACTATGGCCACGTAAGTTCTCGTGGTTCGTTCGAGGTGCGATTTTTCGATAAAATGGGTGAGGGCGTAGCCGAGGACTATGCCGAAGACCAGCACGGTGCCGAAAATAATCAGTAAAAAGCGCTTTACAAGGCCCATGGGCTCCACATTCGACAGGCGAAAATTCCGGGTTCCGGTTTTCCTTTTTTCAAAAATAACCGGAAACCGGGAGGAGTTCAATCTAATGTTGACATATACGAACATGCAGCTAGGGATTTACCGGAATTTATCCTATCGAACCGCTCGAAAATAGCCGGACGGAAAATTTGCCGTTTCCCGCTGGCGGAAGGCGGGCGCGGTGTGGTGTACTGGCGAAAAAGAAACGATGCCGGACAGTGAGGTTAGAGGGTTGAAGCGTTTTTTGGCGATGTTGCTTGTCCTTCTCGCGGCCTTTCCCGCCCTGGCCGGTGAAAACGGCGAAGCGGCGGGCGAGAGCTCATACCTCTCATGGTTTTACAAGGATACCGCCGCCATGCTCTCCTCCCCGGCAAGCGGTGACGGGGCTTACTGGGGGAAGGCGGCTCTGACCGTCGTCGCCGCCGCCGCGTTCTACAACAGCGACGAAGAGATACGGGAGCGCTTCTCGGCTAAACACTCGCGCCGATTGGACGAACTGGCGAAGGCCGGTGAACTCATGGGAAACGGAAGATTCCTTCTTCCTGCGATGGGAGCGGTCTGGGCCGGGGGCTGGGCTTTCGAGAGCGACTACACCACGGAGACGGTGAAACTCGCCTTCGAGGCGGCGGTTATTTCCGCAGTCGGCGTCCAGGTTGTAAAGCTCTCCACCCACCGCCACCGCCCCTTTAACGAAGACGGCCCCTACGAATGGGACGGCCCTGATTTCGCGAACAGCTCGAAGGATTCCTTCCCCTCGGGACACTCGGCGGGGGCTTTTTCCGTCGCCGCCGTTATCGCCAACAGGTACGGGACCGATAACTGGTGGACGGCTCCGCTAATCTACTCGGTAGCCCTCATCACCCCCCTTTCGCGGGTTTACGACGACAAACACTGGGCCTCCGACGCCTTCGCCGGAGCCGCCATAGGCTATTTCACCGGAAAGGCGATAGCCTCCTATCACCCCGGAGGTGAGGGTATAACCTTCCACCCGCAGCTTACGGAACAAGGGCCGATGCTGGCGTTCACGGCGAGGTTCTGAGAGAACGCAGGCCGGCTTGAGGAACGAAAGCCGGCAATACCTACTCGTCATTCTCGCGCGAAGCGCGGGAATCCAGTGACTTTTGTGTGCTTCGCACGTTTACACTAGCGGGGCTTGGCGCGCCCCGCACCCGCGCCCCACTTTTGTCGAAAAAGTGGGACAAAACTCGGCCCGGAAGGTTCCGCTCGCGCTTTCAGCGCGACCACTTCGTTCCGGCTGGGCCGTACGGGGCACTCGCTCCGCTAAGACCCCGCGCCGGCCCGACGCCTCCACTCGTTGCGCCGCGTACGGGCCAGAATGGGAGACGAAAAGAAGGCTCGCCGATAAGAGGAGGGGGTTTTTCTCTTATCGGCTCGAAGGTAAATTTTTACAGGTATGTGTCATGTAGGTTGGCGTTGAGCGACCATGACCACGAAGCGGAGAGCGGCAGCAAAACCTGGGCCTTGCGAGAAGACCTTAATAAGGAAACCTTTAAGCGAAACCCAACAATACCGCCAGCATAG
>SCTA01000008.1 GCA_004322275.1 bacterium | reverse complement strand
GCCTATGGCCGTGCCCCACGTGTAAGCGGTGCGAGGTGCGGCGTTCTTGCCGTTGTTGTGGCAGGCGTTGGTGGAGCAGCTGTTGGCCGCGAAGGTCAGTGTCGCCTTTATGGTCTTGGTCTGGTTGACGTGGTTGACGTAATCAGTTTCAGCCGTGTGGCAATCTGTGCAGGCGCCGCCGGCGCTGGTGGTCGTGGTCATGTGGCTTGTATGGCTGCCGGTTGCGGGTGTGGTCGCGTGGCAGCTTGCGCAGGTGGAGGCGGTGTTCCACGTTATGGAAGTGTTTGTCCACGGTGAGGCAACCGCGCCCGTAGAATGGCAGTAGGTATTGGCGCAGGTGCCGTAGGTGGCGTCGATAATCGAGTTGTTGATCGAATAAGCCGTCGTAGCGGCGATCTTCGGGTTGGCTGTGTTGAATTCAACGTCTACGTTGCCGTCAACATGGCGCGTACCGTAGCTGGCGGCGTTGAAGGTGACGCCGTCGTCCGTGGTGACCGTGTTGTGGCAGAGGTTGCAGGAGATATTATACGTAGCGTTGTCGACGTGGGCGGTGTGCGAGCCGCTGGCCATGGTGGTGTTGCTGTGGCAGTCGCCGCAATCCGCGGTCGTCGCTGTCGCCCAGTCCGGCGTATCCACCGGGGTGTTGCCGGTGTACGTGCCGTGGCAGTAAAGATTGGTGCAGGTGCCGTAGGGAGCGCCGAGCGAAGAGCTTGCGCCGAGGCTGTACGTGTCGGCCACGTCCATGCGCGCGTCCGAGGTGTCGAAGGAAATATCAGCCAAAGCGTTGACGTGGAGTGTGGTGTCGGCGATGGTGGTGCCGTCGGCGGTTACGCTAACGTGGCAGATTTTGCAGTTTGTATTATAGGTAGTATCGAGGGTGTGAACCTGATGCGCGCCGGTGGACAGTTCCGTGTTGCTATGGCAGTTGCCGCAAGCTCCGCCGGTCACGGCGTCCCAGTCCGGCGTCACGGCGGGCGTATTGCCGGTGTAAACGCCGTGGCAGTAAAGATTCGTGCAGGTCTTGGAGGCGGGGACGTACGCCGCGCTTCCGGTTAGGCCTGTGAAGTTTGCTCCCGCGTTGTCGAGGTTCATGACCAAGAGTGAAACGTCGTGGTCCATGTCGCCGTCGGCGTGGGTACCTGAATAGGAGTTGGTGGACGCATTCAGCGTGGAGTGGCACACGCGGCAACTGAATCCGTAGCCGGTGGGAGAGGCGGCCTCGTGGCGCCTGTGCGAGTTTCCGACAGCCGAATCGGCATGGCAACCCTGGCAGGTGTCTATTGTGACGCCCGCGTCCCAGTCAGGCACCTTGTCCACAGCGGTGGCGTTTCGGAGTGTTTTCCCTGTGGGCGGGTAAATCGAGTTGTCGTCGGGGTTATGGCAGACGAGACCGGAGCAGGTCTTGCTGGCCGATACGTAGGAAGCCGCAGCAGGATTGAAATTTGTTGAAAAATCGACCTCCACATAGGCGGAGGGAATCGGTATGCCGGTGTTAGACGTCCAAGCGCCTCCAGGCTTTGAAGGATCATTATGGATATTGCCGGAGTGGCAGGATGAACAACCGTAGGCAAGAGTAGTGTTGTGGAGAGCGTGGAAACCAATCGCGCCGGGGTTGTCGACCAGTTGGTCTGTGCCGTTGGGGGGGTAGCCGTGGCAGGAGCCGCATACGGCGGCGCCGGGAACCCAGCCGTCGGTTGCCTTGTGAGCGTGGCAGCTGCCGCAATTTTCACCCACTGTGACGCCAACTACGCCGCCGGCGTGTCCGGGCGCCCATGTGGAAAAGGGCCAGACGGCTTTCTCCGGCGGACTGGCGCTATTCGAGTGGCAGTCGTAGTTGTCGCAGACACCATTGGATGAACCGCTGTAGCCCAGCGCATTATTTGGCCAGTAGTTAAAGGTTCCCCCTGTGTCGCGGCTGCCCGATCTGGCGTATACCATTGTATCTTTAACCAGATTGCCGGTAGAGCCAATGTCGGCGGCGGTGAAGTATTTGTCGCCGTTGGCGTCAAAGGGAAGTTTCTCCCGCACCATCATTATGTTGGCGCCGAGATTCTGACCGTGCGGGTCGTGGCAATCGAGGCAACCGGTGGCGTTCTGGTGGTTCGGGTGCGCCTGGTGGCAGTTGGTGCAGACCGATTGCAGATTCTTCCCCGTGAGAGCAGAAGTGCTGGCGGTCTTTAAGGGCATATTAAAACGCATGTTCAGACGGTTTGGAAAGTCGTGGGGCGTGTTCGGATCGTGGCAGGAGTTGCAGGTCAGGTTTATGGTTTTTGTGTAGCCGGTAGTACCGGCGTAGGCGTTTCCGCCGTGGCCCTTGGTTTCGTAAACGCTTGCCACTCCGCCGTCGTCCGCGTTGTGGCAGAGGCCGCAATTTGCCTCGGTGACGTAGGGGCTGAGGTTTGCCGCGCTGTCGGAAGAGGTCCCGTCTTCGCGGAGGGTAAGTATCGAGGCGGCGCCGGGTGAGCCGTGGGTGCCGTGGCAATCTCCGCAGGAGTCGGGAGCGGGCCCGCCGTTTACCGTTACCATGTAGGTGTAGTTGTGCGACGGAGGAGCGAAGCGGGTTCCTACGGGCGTCACGGTCGTTCCATTGGGATTGTGGCAGCTTACGTTCGCGCAGGTCTGGTAGGGATCGGTCGGGTTGACCACCGGCAGGTCCGGATCGATATCTATGCTCTGCTGCCAGGTGTAATCACCCGTAAGGGCATCGACGCCGTGAACGTTGGCGTTGCCTCCGACCGGCGATACGTAGCTTACGGCGTTGTTGTGGCAGTCCGTACAGTCGAAGTCGGCGTCTCCGCCCGTCGTGCCATTCTTTATCACCCTGTGCTTGGAGCGGGTCTGGTCGCTGTACAGCTCGTCCACCGGGACCATGTCGGCTCCCGGGGCGACTGAAACCGCGTGGGACTCGTGGCAGAAGAGACACGGCGCCGAGCCGGTGGTCCATCCCAACTCCGTCGTCTTCGGAGATCGCCTTATCAGCCTTGTGCCGCTCAGTATGCTTGAACGGCTGACTGCATGGCAGTCGTAGCACAAAGAGCCGTTGGGGTAGTGAGTAGCGTAAGCTTGCTCACCCGTCACAGCCACTGCCAGAAACGCAATGGCCACCGCCGCGAAAACAGCCAGTTTCGTCTTCATCTCATGTCTCCTGCTGCACCCATAAAACTACCGCTCCTGAATCAGAATCAATAACCAAAACGGAGAAATCCCTACGCGGTCAAGACCGCCGGGAACTCCCCTCGGGTATGCAAACCCTGCCTGAATAAGATGCGCCTAATGGCAACCATGGCATAATGTATTATCACTCTCTCTCAAGCGCAACATATTGTTGTCGGGAATTTGAGTTAAATCTCCGCCCGTCGTGACGAAAACCCTCAGATCCGTGCCGTGAGGATTGTGGCAGGTCACGCAAATCACCCTGTTGCTGGCGTTTGCGGGGTTTGTGCTGGTTGTGCCGACAACGTATTTCTCCAGGGGCAGCGCCACGCTGCCGCCGTTGAAGGGATTCCTCAGAAACTTGGGGGGCACCGTGGGGCTCATGTTCAGTTGGCCCGGGTTGCCGTCCCACCAGTCGATGGCCCTGTCGGGATTGGCGTCATAGGTGAAAGTCCCCACCACGCCGCCTGCTCCGTACCGGGATTGCTCCCACCTGTCCGTAAACCACTCTACCCAGTTGAAGGTCCCGTCGATATTGCTCATTATCTCCTGGGAGACGTTGGGGACGACAAGAGCCGCCGGAGCGTCTTTAGTCCCGGTATGGCTGGGGTGATGGACGAGGTTTCCGGGGGGGCCGGGATATGAAGTGTTGGAATGGCATTCGCTGCAGAGCCCCGAAGTATGGTTGGAATCCTCAAGCAGAGTGTTCAAAAGCCGCTGGAAATTTGCGGCGGCGGCCGGAAAATGCGGAGTGGTAACGCTGTTCGAATTGTGGCAGGAGGTGCAGTCTATCGGCGTAACGTGGCTGGTGTCGGAATTTACCAGAGGGTCTTCAAGCTGTATCTTCGGGTCGCCGTGGCCGCCGCGAGAATAGCCGCTGAGCGTGGCGAAATAGTTGTCGGCAACCACTATCTTGTCGTCGTTGTAGGTAGCTGTCGCGCCTGAACCGGCGGGGCCGTATTTGAGCGCCGGGGTCGCGGCGTCGTCCCATATTTTTATGTTCGCCGGGGTCCTGTCGTGACAACCCTTGCAGACCTTGGAAAGATTCTGCCCGTCGCTGGCGGCGGAGGGGGGTGAATGGCCCGAGACCTCGGTGGAGTAATCTCCAAGGTTCCAGTTGACGACGTTGCCCGTATTGTCGCTTGCGTCCGTGCCGTGGCAGTTGACGGTCTTGCACGCCGAATCGGCAGTGTCCATCGAAGTGGCCGAAGGAGTCGTGGGCAACGCCGAGCCGCCGTAGGAAGCGCCCACTCCCCAGGAATCGGCCAGCGAACGGCCCCGGATATTCACGAAGCCTCTGGAGGTCGCGAGATCCCAGCAACCTATGCCTTTGTTGCTGTCGTTGTGGTTGTTGGAGCCCGAGCCGTCGCCGTGGCAGGGGTCGCAGAGCATGACGGCGTCGAAATTGTTGACGGCGGGAAATTCCGCTCCGGTTTTCGCGGCCAGAAGCCTTACGTGATCGAGGTGAGGTCCGCCGCCGCCGGTGTAATTCTGCTCCGTTGCGGTCGAGGGGGTGCAGGTTCCCGGCTCGGGCGGGAAACCGTGGCAGCCGTTGCAAGCGCTTGGAGCGAAGCCGTCCTCGTGCTTGTGGCAGGTCGCGCAGCGGGTCGCCAGCATGTGGGTCTCATTGGCGGAACCATCGCGCTTGAAATAAATCGTCTGGTTGTGGCAGACCTCGCAGATGCCGCCAGGCGGGCCAGGGAGTATGGGATAGCCCGGCCCTCTTCCGTCGGTGGGGTCTACGTCGTCGAAGAGCACGGGCGATATATTAGGCTTGTCCTGCGGAGTTCCGTACTGGTTGGACCCGAAGGAGGTGTCGCCCGCCGCGGTGGGAGCGCTTATGTGACTTTTCACCATGAAAACGTTGGGGTTGTCGCCGTGCGGATCGTGACAGTCTACGCATTTGAAAGCGTAATTCGTACCCGGCCAGGTCGCGCTGACGCCGCCGTAACCCTCGGCGACCATGATCGCTCTGGAGTGGATATGCATGTTGATTCTGGAGGCCGTGCCGCTGACGCCGTGGCAGGTGTTGCAGAGGCCGTCGGTGTTGGCGGCGTACGCCGGGATAAGGCGGTAGGGATTCGATGAGGCTTTTGGCAGATGCGCAGTGGAGTCGTCATGGCACACCGTGCACTCCGTCGGGAGCGTCGAGGTGCCGTCGGTGTAACCCGCGCCGCTGTTGCGCGCGCCCAGCCGGTTCGGCGCGGGGTATTGGGAAGCGGTGTCGAGGCCGTGGCCGTAGGTATTGTACTGCGTGGAGTTGACCATGTTGGCGACGCCGTCGGAAGCCTCGTAAGGCTTGTCTCCCGCTACGGGTTCGTTTCCGCCGTGGCAGTCAAAGCAGATCGGGTAGCCCGGCTGCATGTCGATCGGGAAACCGAGCAGGGCCTGGTTGCCCGTGAAGGGAGCCCCCTTGGTGCCGCCGTGGTCGTGGCAGATCGTGCAGTCGCCGCCCTCGGGGTGGGGTGTGATTTCCGCCCCGGCCCTGTTGTTGTGATCCGTGGTGGTATGGCAAACCGCGCAGATGTCGTCGCGGTTGTCGGCGTCGATTTCGTCGAGTCCGTCGGGACCCGCGAAGATGCCGTCCGGATCCCCCGCGGGGCTGTCCAATACTACATTATACGTATCCCAGTCGCCTGAGCCTGTCCCGAAGCCTGTGGCTATCTTGCCGCGCACCATGAACCAGTTTGGATTGTTGCTGCCGGCGTCACCCGAGCCGTGGGGGTCATGGCACTCTGAGCAGTCCTTGTGCATGTCAAGGGTTGATTTGTAAAGCGTGCTGGAGCAGTCGTCACCGCCCTGATCGGCTTCGTGGGTGTAGACCCAGCCCAAGGTGTCGACGGTGCCGTCGGTTGAATTGTTGGAAAAATGGCAGGCGTTGCAAAAACCGAGCTTGGGCGCGTTGGTAGCGTTGCTGCCACAGGGGACCTTCGCCGGGTCGAGCATGTCGCCCGAGGTGCCGAAGCTGACCTCAGTGCCTGCGGGATCTGTGGGCAGTGGGGTGTTTCCTGTGGACTCGTAGTAGGTGCTCCAGGGATTGGAATTGGTATAGTCGGCGAACTTCCACGCCTTGCGGTTGTCGTTTGTAAGGCGACCGTTGTTGGAGGAACCCGACAGGGTGTAATCGGTGTAGTCGAGGCGGGTCGTGTTGGGCTCTGTCCCGTGCATCCCACCCAAAGTGAAGGTTGTGCCTGTCGTACGCGGAGTGTAGTCAAAACCCTTGACCACCTTGCCCTTCCCGTCAATGGTCTGGACATTGCCCGGAAGGAGCTTGAAGGCTGTGGAACCATGGTAGACGTGGCACTGCAGGCATGGAATTTTAGCGGCCCGGTTGGCGGAGACGAAAGCGGAGGTATTGCCGTGGCCTCCGTTTCTGAAATACTTCTCAACCCGGGGAGCCTTCAGCCCGCTCATGGTTTCGTCGGCGTCGACGCTCCCGTCATGGCAGCCGATGCAGAAGTCGTCGTAGGCGACAAGGCTCTGCCAGTTGGGCATCGGGGTAGTCGGCGGTGCGAAAGTGGTTCCGTTAGGAAGCGCGACTATTCTGCCGTCATTGGGGAGGGTGGCGGGTACGTTGTGGCAGGCCAGGCAGCCGTTGTTCGCAACGACGTTCAGCGGCAGCGCCGGGTTGTAGTTCAGGTTGTGCTTGGACTTTATGCCGTTCAGGAGGTCAAGCTCGCTGCCGACGTTGTTTACCGCGAGCAGCTTGGCGTTTGTCTGTGTGCCGAAGGTTGTGTTGGAGGAGTGGCAGTCGAGGCAGGCGTAGGTGTTGTTGTAGTGCGGCGACTGGTGGCATCCGCCGTTTTTCGTAAGGCAGCTTGTCGCGCCGTTGTGGGCGTTTTTATGGAAGGCGAACTTGTAGTTGCCCGGAAATGCAAGGTTCCACTGCATCACGGCGACGTTTTCGACCTTGGTGGTTCCGTTGTGGCACTGTGCGCAGACCTTTACGTCGCCGTTGGCGGTTCCGCCGGCGATGTAACCGCTGGCGGTGAAGTCGTTGTCCCCGGGCGCGCCGTAAGGATACGCCTTGTTGATACCGCCGAGATTCAGGATGAGAGCTTCGTTATTCGCCGTACCGGTGGGAGGCGGATCCGTTGACGCGTGGGGGTCGTGGCAGTGGTAACAGGCGAGCTTTTTGTTGGCGACATTGCCGACTCCCGTGCCTGAATTCGGCGTGTTGTGGCCCCCTCCGGTGCGGTTGTAATCCGCCATTATGTTCTTCATCCCCGACTCGATCAGGGAAGCGCCGGAGTAGGGAGGATTGGTCGAATCGCTCGCGTCGTGGCAGATAAAGCAGAGAACGTCGGCGGCAACGAAGGTGGCCTTCGTCCAGTCCACGTCCGTTCCGTAGGGGAGGCTGAGCCTCGGCGGATTGTCGGTGAGGTTGTTGGCTCCCGGCAGCGCCTTGCCGGCACCTATGACCATGTTCTGATGGTTCGGATAGCCGTCGGTCGCGCTTTTGGTGCAGAGCGTTTCCGGGACGAGGGTGCCGGGGGTCGCGCCGTTGTGGCAGTCGTTGCAGACTATGCGGATGTTCGCCGCGTAGGTGTATTCGTCGCCGAGAACGTCAACCGGGTGGGCGGAGCCGACGCCGATGCCGACGTTTCTCTTGCCGCCTTTGGCTATCTGTATCTCGAAAGCGACGTCGACTTCATGACAGTAACTGCAATCCAGAGGCGTAGAAGCGGTGGTAAGCAGGTTCCCCCAGACTCCGGCGCCGCAATACCATTCCGATTGATAGAGAAAGTCGTTGACGCGGTCGAAAAGGACGTTGCGCGACCCGGGAACCACGTTCGTCGAGCGGAGCGTGTGGCAGGCCACGCACTTGTTGTCCAGCGAATGGTCCGCAAGGGCGTCGAAGGGAAGGCATAAAACACCAATAGCCGCGACTGCGGCTGCAAAAAACACTTGCGGGATCACCCTTGTGACGAATCCGGAAAGAAGGTTTTTCGTCAAGGTTTTCACTCCACTCATCATTCGCCTTTTTTAAGGCGGCTCAGACCACCGGCTGTGCCGATCCACAGTTCGTCGCCCCGAACAAAAATCGAAGTCACCCTGTTGTCTACCAATACGCCGTCTTCGGCGTAATAGCTGGTGAACTCCTCCCCGTTGTAGGCGCAAAGCCCGTTCTTCGTTCCCAGCCACACGATTGCGCCGTCGTAAACGACGTCGTTAACCGTGGAATGGGAAAGCCCGTCGGGAACGTCAAAGATCGTCCAGCGCGAACCGTCGTAATAACTGAGACCGCAGCACCCTCCGAGAAAGGCCTTATCTTCTTTTACTGCGATCGAGTATATAAAGTTGCTTGCAATTCCTTCGGTAACCGAAAAAATTTCCCAGTCTCTCGCTCTTTTAACGTAAAGGCCTCTGCTGGTGGTGCCCAGCCATATTTCCTTTTTATCGAAGGCCATCGCCGAAACGTTGTTCAGGATGACTCCCGCGCGGATATTCGACCTGTTCAGCCACTTTTCGCCGTCGAACTCAAGCAGCCCGCCGCGCATGTTCCGGGCGGCCAGCCAAAGCGTGTTTTCGCCGGGGGCGAAGGTGGAGTTGGCAAGCTCCAGCTTGTCTTCCGTCTGCTTGTTCTGCCAGGCGATGCCGTCCCAGATTGAAATCCCCACGTCGGTCCCGACAAAAATCCTCCCTTTGTATTTGGCGATGTCGGTAACGAAATCCGAAATGAGGCCATCGACCTTTTTGGTGATGATCCAGTTGTTCTCGGCGAAGTTGAACCTCGCCACCCCTCCCCCGTTCGTGCCCACCCAGGCGTCGCTCTCGTCCACGTAGACGGCCGTCACCAGATTCTCCGGAAGGCCGTTTGAGGTGGTGTAGGACGCCACGGAAGTCAGCGCGGGCGCTTCGGCGGAGGTAAAAACCCCGCCGTTGGAGTTACTTCCGTTGCCCTTGGCCGGACTCGCGTCCTGCGGCGCCGGGGCGGCCGTAACGGGCGCGGCTTTCGTTTCCACCGGCGCGGCGGCTACCGTGACGGCGGCTTCGACCGCCGCGGCAATGGGGGCCGGGGACTGCTCGACCGTCGGCGGAGGCTTCCGGAGCCTCTGCGCGCCCGGCTCGGGCGTCTCCTTCACCGGAGCGGAAGGTTTTTTGACTTCCGGCTCGGGTATCGGGCCCGGCCTGACCATAGCTATCTCGGCATCGACCACGGGCCGCAAGGCGGCTGCGCGGAGCTTGGCCTCCTCCAGAATTTCGGCGTCGCTCTTTTCGGGCGGAGGCGGGGGCATTACAACCGTCGGCCTGACCGCCGCCGCCGGTTTGACCGGTTTCGCCTCAACCGGCGCTTCCGCCTTCGCAGGAACCTTCTCTTCCTTGACGACCGCGGGAGCAGGCACGCACCCCGACAGCAAAAAACCCGCAAGCACAGCCGCGGACAAAAGAGCCCGGCCTGAAAATCTATTCATCTTGTCAAATCTCAATTGTGGCACTGATAGCAGAGCTGGCTCTCTTCATCAAACGCCATGACTACGAATTGCCGCTGCTCCGTAGCCAGATGGCGCGTATGGCAGGAGTCGCAGATAACGTAGTGGCGAGTCTGATTGTTTTCCCTGATAACGCGCATTTTAAGTTTTTCGGGCTGCTTGAAGAGTCCCGCCCTTTCGCCTGTCTGCGCCACTGCCTGGTTCATTTCAAAGTTATCGGGATGGGTATCCTGATGACGGATATATCTGTAACTGTCCTTGGAGAGGCCGAGCTTCATGAAGTTTTCGCGAACCTTCGGTAGCTCCGATTCCTTGACGATGAGTCCACGCAGCTTCTTGTCGTCTTTTTTGATCATGGAGCCGAAAGTGGTGGTCTCGACGCAGGGATTCTTCGTGTGGCAGGCCGAGCAGTAATCGTTCACCTTGTCAATGGTTACGCTCTTTAGCTTGAGTGTCACGAAGGTGTCCACTCCGGGCTCCGCGATGACCACGTCGACCCTGTCTCCCTCGCTGGCGGCGACGGGATAATAACGGACCGGTATGTCAAAAGAGGTGCAGCCTATTACCATGCCGGAGTCGTTCGCGACCTGCAGGGATACGACGGAGGTATGGATGGTGGGTATCTTCTGGAAGCGGAATTTTCCGTTCTCGTCGGCCAGGGAGGTCTCGTAAAGGAGGTTGACTACGACTCCGGGGATGGGATTGCCCCCTTCGTCGACCACCTGCCCCTCAAGGTCGGCGTAAAGCGGCTTTTCCGCGGCCGGAGTATCGGAGGGTTTGGCTTTATCCGCCGCGGAAACAAGGCGCGGAAAAGCAAAAGATGCGCCCAAAGCAAGGCACACCACCGCTATCCATTGACAGGTTTTGTGCAGTTTCATTACGCCTTCCACTGCGATTCGCCCAACCCCTCGCCCGAAAAACTCAAGGTTCGGGGAAAGAGCGTTAAATAACAGTTAATTATTCTAACATTTACCCCTTAAATTCTCACCCCAATTTTTAAACGAGTAACAACAAAATGGCGCTCAGGGCTCGACGTGGCACTCACTGCAAAGAGGGTCACCGAAATCTATGGAGGACATGAACTTCCTGAGCATCGCGACGGTCTGGTAACAGTTGCCGGCCGCATCTTTAATGCAAGTTCCGGTGTCGGCGTTATACCCCTGATAAAAATCCGACGTCCCGTGGGGATCGTGGCAGGTAACGCAGGCGACGGACATGTTATCGACGAAATTGTTCGTCCCCGTCACGTAGTAAAGCCGGCTGGTAGCCAAAGTGGCGGGCAGGGCGTAGAAGGGCAGTATCCTCGCGTTGTCGTTAGGGTACCAGGTGGGCGACGGCACCTGGGTTCCGGGGTCGTTGACTTCCATGTTCGCGTCGCTGGCCGCGCTTCCCCAGACGACTGTGCTTTCCACAGGGCCCGCGTGAAGCACTCCCCCGGTCCCCAGCCAGGAGTGGAACTTGGAGATGCCGGTCCCCGCTCCCAGAATGTTCCTCGGGTGGCAGGTCATGCAGACGTTGTTGCCAAGCTCGCTTATCGTATCAACGGGGGGAGTGGAGGCGACGAAACCCTCGTCGTCCAGCAGCACCGTGTTTGCCGTGCCGTGGACGGAATGACAGCCCGTGCCCGTGCCCGCCTTTTCGAGGCAGGTGAGATTCATGGCCGAGCCGCCCAAGCTCGTTGCCCGGCCGTGGCCGTTCTTTTCAAAGTAATTGTTCGCGGGGTAATTGGCCATAGAAGTGGCGGAAAGGGCGAGATAGGGAGGATTGCTCGGGAAAGTTCTGCTCCCGCCGCTCAGGAACTCTTCGTTGTAGTCGAACCTGGGCATGGCCGGGACGCTGGCGCCGTTGAGCTGTATCGCGGCGGGGACGCCCGCGTCGGCCCTGCCGTCGTGGCAGGAGAGGCAAAAATCCTGATATTCGTGGTAATCCGGATCGGTCGGACTCGACGGGATTATCGCTTCCCCTGCCGCGTGACCCGCGACGCTGTCGGGGTAAACAAGCACTCCGGTGTTGTCCGTGGCCCCGCCGGGGTGAGCCGTACCCGCCGACATGCCGTGGCATTTAAGGCAGGAGTTGTTCGCGGCGTTGTCGTAAGGGGCAGCGTAGGTGGTGGTGTGCTTGTGGCTCGCCAGCGCCCTGAACTTATCTATGCCGGGTGCGTTGAGGGCGCTGTCATTGCCGGTGGCCTGCCCGAAGGTGTTTTGCATGAAGGTCTGGTTGTGGCACAGAAGGCAGTCCCAGTAGGTGGCGGCGAGATGACACCCCACCGTGTTGTTGAAGCATCTGGGCTGGTTGGCGGGAACCGGAGCGAGGTGGTTGGGCTGCGGAGCGCTGACGGTTATGCCTTCTATCGGGTAGTTAGGCGCGGAGTGGCAGTTGCCCGAGCATCTCGCTATATCGTCGGCTCCGGGAAACCTAAAAACGCGAAGGCTGCTGTCCTGCCCCTGCGTACCCTGGGCGCCTCCC
Source organism: bacterium (assembly GCA_004322275.1). NCBI lineage: Bacteria > bacterium. Next base: position 40,665 of record SCTA01000008.1, on the reverse strand, counting down.
CCGGCGGCATGGCATACGTCGCAGATTCCGGAGGCGGTCGAGCCGAGGACGACAAAGTTGTGATTCCCCGCGATCTGCCGGTTGGCGAAGGCGGGTTTTGCCCCCGGAGCAAGCATCGCAATCAAGAGCACGGACACGTTAAGGAAAAGTCCGGCGCGTCCGGTAACGGCCGCATTGCTCCGACGGCTTTTCATGCTCCCTCTCTTTCGTGTAGCCATAAAAACCGCGCCCCGCGGCCCTGAGCTTTAAGGGGCTTTACAACAGGGTCGGCTTTTGTCCGCCCTGTATGTAGAGCACCGAATTCTGCCCCCCGAAACCATCGGGGATAATACCCGCGGCCTTGGGGTCAGGCAACCATTTTTTCCCGTCCACTACAAAAGCGTACTGATAGCGCCCGGGCACGAGCTTGACCTCGAAAACCCATCTTCCGCCCGACTGGTTGGCGGAAATAGGAACGTCCCTGAGCCCCCAGTCGTTGAAATCGCCGACAAGACTTACGTTGCTGGCGTTGGGGGCCTCGAACTCAAAAGCGACTTTCTGCATCGCCAGAGAATCCTTTAGGGGGCTCCTGAGCATCATCTCGCGAGTGGCCAGCCCTCCGAAAAAGGCTATGGCCACCAAAGAGGCGGCGATAAGACGCGGGGCCGTCAGCCAACCGAAAATGCGGGAACCGAGGGGCGCCCTCTCCTCCTCCAGCCGGGCCATTATTCTGGCCTTCAGGAAGGGGGGAGCCTCGGGCTTTTCGTCGCCGATAACCTCAAGGGCGTATTCGAGCTTCTCCATGGAAGCCACGAATTTCCTGCACCTTTCGCATCCGTCGATATGCACGCCCATCTCCGATTCCAGATCGGCGGATACCGCTCCGTCAAGGCGGGCAACCCACAAAGCCTCAATGTCCTTGCACTGCATGTCTGACTCCTGAATCAAGGATTGGTTCACGGACTATCTTATATACGGCAAGGCTTTGCTTTTGTTACTCGCCGGGCTCAAGGGGATGAAAAACTTTTTTCACGTCGGGCATCCCCTCGGGTCTCTTTTTGTCTCCGCGAACCACCGAAAGGATGTTCTGGGGCGTGGAGCCCGCGTCCATCGCGTCGGCGACTATCTTTATGGCCAGATTGTAATCGGTCACGTTCCACCCCTCCATTATCATGGAATCGACGAGGTCCTTGGAACGCTTCAGGGTTTTGGCCTTGGCGGAAAGGGCCTCGTCTATCGCCTCGGCCCCGGCCTTTTTGGCGAGCCCTTCGCGCAGCTTCGCCAGAAGGTCTTCGTGGGGAAGGCCGGAGAGTTTGGCCTTGGCGATGAGCCCCAGCACCCTCCTCGTTTCGGCTGTAGTGAACCCCTGGTCGCGGCAGGCCTCCGCGAGGGTAAGGAGTTCGGTCTCGGGCACCCCCAGCGCTATCGACTGCCGGTAAACCCAGAGCGCCTGCGGATCTTTTGGGTTTTTAGCCGTATTTTCGGCGGCGGGCGGCTTCGCGCCGGAGGAGTTGGCCACGGGCGCCCATACCCATACTATCAGGGCCGAAAGGAAAACCGCCCCCAAAAGGTATTTCTTCCTGCTCATTGGTGCTCCGTAAGTCCGAGATATTCGAGGAGTATCTTCTTTGCCCTGAATATCCGGATTTTTGTATTATTCAAAGATATTCCCAGAACTTCGCTTATCTCCTGATAGGACATCTCCTCCATGTAGCAGAGAATAAGCGGGGTTCTGTATTTTTCCGGCAGTTTCGCCACGGCGGCGAGAATTTCCTCCTTGTCTTCCTTGCTCTCCAGCGTGCGTAGCGGATCAGCGCCGAAGGAGGTCGAGGTAATTTCCAGTTCCGCGATGTCGTCGATGGGGACAAGATCCCTTCTGGCGTTGTCGCGGTGTCTGTCTATGCAGAGGTTTCTCGCAATGGAATAAAGCCAGGTTACGAATTTGCGGGAGGGATCGTAAGTGGGCAAAAAACGGTAAGCCCGAAGAAAGGTTTCCTGCGCGATATCCTCGGCGGCGTCGGTATGACGGAAAAAGTGCAGGGCATAGCCGTAGATGGCGCTCTGATATTTTTCGACCAGCGTCGCGAATGCCCTTTTGTCGCCTTTAAGCGCCTTTTGGGCCAGCTCGGCGTCTATGTCCGCTAAATTTTCAACCGTCAAATAGAGTTTCCCTGAAAACCGCCGCTAACCGAAAGCCGCCGTGGAAATGGGATTATCCCGGAATATAATTTTTTAGTGCGCGGGTAAAGTTTGCCGAATGCGATGCCGATAGTAACTCCCGCGTGATTTGTTTGACAATAACCTTCGGCTGATACAAAATATCTGCCGTTTCCGCAGAAAGGTCAAATTCAAATTGCGCCGGACGCGGATAAGTTTGCGCAATGTCAATCTTCTATGGATTTAGGCCGCGCCACTCTGTATATTATGGGGATGATACCTTTTATTTTTGGAGGAGATCTGTGCGTCGTGTAATTGTGATGCCGCTTGTTTTAGCCTTCTTCCTGCTGGTCAATATCTCCGTCTGCGTCGCTGCGGAGAGTGAAAAAGTAGGTACGCTGGCCCCGACTTTCACCGAACAGCTCCTGTACGAAGGGGAACTCAACCTCTCCGACTATCTGGGCAAAAAAGTGATCATGCTGGACTACTGGTCCATCTACTGCGTCTCCTGCGTGCAGGAGATGCCTCACCTTGCCGCAATCCAAAAAAAGTTCCCGGACGACCTGGTGACGATCGGCGTGGACCTCGACAGTTTCGGCGCCAAGCGCGTGCAGGATTTCGTCAAGAAGCAGTTCCCGGACCTGCCGTACCAGATCATTCTGGACAAAAAGCGGAAAGTCGCCGGCCTCTACAGCGTAAGCGTCCTTCCCACCACCATCATCATCGGCAAGGACAAGAAGATCCTCTTCTACCACGTCGGCTACAAGCCCGGCGACGAAAAGACAATCGAAGACGTAATCAAAAAAGCCATCGGGAAGTAGACTGACCGGTGACGGCGGGGCTTTTGGAAGCCTTGCGCCGTGCCGTTTTTTTGGGTGCTTTAATTTTTTCAGGAGTTAAGGTTTGATGAAATTTTCAAGGTCACTTCGACTGCTTGCCGCTCTGACGGCGGTTTTAATTTTCGCCGCAACCTCGGCGCTTGCCGTCACCGCCGAAGAGGGAGCCGCAAACCTCATCAAGAAGGATTCGGATCCCGTCCTCTTCACCCTCGACAGCCTGAAAGGAAATTCCGTATCCCTTCAGGACCTGCTCGGCAAAAAAGCCGTTATGCTGGTCTTCTGGTCGATCTTCTGCGGGCCTTGCCAGGAAGAGCTCCCCCTGGTGGACAAGATAGGCAAGAAGTACAAGGAGCAGGGCCTCGACGTTTACACCATCAACCTCGACGGCCCCAAGCGCAAGAAAAACGTGGACGCCCTGATGAACATGAAGGGTTTCGGCTTCGAGGTACTCTGGGAGAAGGTGGAAGGAGCCGCGTACCTCACCGCCGACGCCTACGGCGTGGGCGGCACCCCCTCGCTTATCATTATAGGCAAGAACGGCAAGGTCTCTTTCGCCCACGTCGGAAATACCACCGAGGAAGCCCTCGAAAAAGAGGTGGAGGCCGCGCTGAAGTAAATCTTCCCCCCTTAAAATTCAAAAGGCTTTCCGTTTCGGCGGAAAGCCTTTTTTGTTGCCTGTTTTCTCTTGTCCTACCGGTCCGCGATCGCTTCGGGGTTAAAAGGCAGGTTCGCGAAAATCTTGGCTTCGAGCATCTCCATCTCCTCCCGAAGCCTGAGTATCCGCGTCCTGGAGCCCTCGCAGACACCGTAGCGCTCCAGAAGATCGACAAACCGCTCTTCGAGGCTGACTATCTCCTCGTGGCGGACTCTCTTGTCCGCGTAGTTGATAATCTCAGCCTCGTCCACCCTGCCCTTGGGGTCCCACTCGCCGAGGTTGACGTGGCGAAGGACAAGGGGGGCAAGCTCGGTAAAGCCGATTGAGGTCACGAAATCGGCGCCCTGACGGGCGTGATTGCCGCCGTCGTTTATGGAGTGGATTTTGCGGATGTCGTGGAGGAGCGCACCGGCTTCGATGAGCGCCAGATCGACGGTTTCACCGGCGCTTTGGAGCGCCTTTCCTATTGCGAGGGCGACTTTGGCCACCTGCTCGCTGTGCGCCCGTATGTGGGGCGGCATCCCCTCCTCGGCCATGAGTTCGAGGCAGCGAGCCCTGTCGGGGATCATGGGGGGTTCCTCAACGCTTCAGGAACTTCTTCGAGGCCGCCGCGACCCTTTCGGGGTCGAGGCCGCCGAGCCGGTAGAGTTCACGCGAGTCTCCGCTGAGGGAATATCTGGTTACGCCCATCGTCAGAAGCCTGCAGGAGATTCCGCGCCTCGCCACTACGTTGGCCACGCGCGCGCCAAGGCCGGTGTTGGCGTTGTGATCCTCGTAGGTTATCACCCTGCCCTTCCGGAGCGCCCGAAGCAGCGGCTCCTCGTCGCAGCAGTCCCTGTCTATGGAGAGCGGACAGGGGATGTGGAGCAACTCGGGAGCCATTCCGTCACCGTCGAGGGTTTCCCAGACCTTGAGAGCTCTGGGGAGCATGTGGCCTGTGGAGAGGATTACCCCGCCCTCTCCCGGCCGCACCTGCACCACTCCGCCGTTCTTGAACTCGTAGGCTCCGGCGAAGACCGGGTTCCCCTCGGTGTCGGTTATGATCTTTGCCGTCGAGGAATTTATCCCCAGGACCCAGTTCCCCGGCTGCGCCAGCATGAAGCGCAAGGCGCGGTCGGTTTCGTTCGGGTCGGCGGGCAGGATGAGGTTGTAGCCGAAAAGATTGGAGATTATTCCTATGTAGTCGATGCAGTGCAGACCCTTGCCGTCGGAGCCCGCGTCGAGGCCCAGGTGGGTCGCCACGATTTTGAGGCTGGTCCGGTTGTGGTCGGCGTTCCGAAGCTGGCCGTAGACCTCCCCTATCGAGTGTATGCCGAAATCGGTCAGCAGGGCGCAGACCCCGTCGATGCTCATCGCGGCGGCAACGGTGGCCGCGGCCCTGTTGGAAAGGCCGCACTGAAGGAACCTGTCGTGAAATTTCTGGGCGAAGGGGACAAGGCCGGTCTGCGTCCCGTGGGCGCAGTCGAAGACGGCCAGGGCGCTGCGCCCTCCCTTCGAGCTTTCCTCTCCCACGTCAACAAGGGCCGCCCCGAGGGCGTCGATGTTTGAAAGGACGGAACCGGCGGCGTAGGTCCTTGGGAAACCGGTCTCTATCGTACAGGCTTCCGGCTCCGGGGCGGAGATGTCGAAATCGAAATCCCCGAAGGCCGTCCTGTAGTCGCGGGCCTCGGTGAGGTCGGGGGATTCACCTAACTCGCGTATGGCCTCGTTGAATTCGTCCTCGGTAAGACCCCTGGAATAGAACTCGGGCTGGTTTTCCATGAAGGAGACGCCCGCGCCCATCGTGGTGTTGGCTATCACGAGGACGGGGGTGGATTGTATCTGGCTGGCGCGCCGCACGGCCTGATAAAGCTCCGCCGGGTCGTGGCCGTTTATCTCGATTACGTCCCAGCCGTCGGCGATGTATTCATACTTGACGTTCTGGGGCATTACCTCGGAGGTCTTGCCCGCGACCTGCACGTTGTTGGCGTCGATCACCGCGGTGATGTTGTTGAGCCTGTACTTCTTGGCGAACCGCCTCGCCTCGCCTATCTCGCCCCTTTGCTGCTCCTCGTCGCTCATGAGGACGAAGATGTTGGGCTTGTGGCCCTGCCACCTCGCCGAGAGGGCGAGGCCGCAGGCTACGGAGATAGCCTGCCCGGGAGGGGCAGCGCCCCATTCGACGCCGGGAACCGAGCGCTCAAGCCTTCCCTCGAAGATGGAGCCGGCCTTGCGGAAAAGCCCGATGGCGTCGTCCAGATCGAAAAAATCCATCCTGCCGAGCGCGGCGTAATAGGCGGGAACCGCCTGCTCCTGGGAGACGACGATACGGTCGCGCTTCGGGTTGTCGGCATCGGCGGGGTCGATGTCCGCGCCGGTGATTATGGTAAGGAGCGCCTCCACCACCGACAGCGAGCCGCCGACGGGCCAGCCGCCCGCGAGCTGGGCCATTTTGAGGATGTCCGTGCGCACCTGGCGGGCGAGATTGCGTATCTCCCGCACGTTGTGGCCGGAAAGTTCCTCTTCCTTGAATCCCTTGCCAATCAACATCTTCTATCGCTCCAGATCAATCGGTTGCAATGGAGACCCGTCTTATAAGCTCCACCGCCTCGTCGATATCGTCGGTTATCGTTATGGCCGAAAGGTCTTCGGCGTCAATCAGCCCCTTCTTGACCAGCCCCTTGTCCATCCACGAGAGAAGGCCCTTCCAGTAGTGGCTGCCGATCGCTATCACTGGGAATTTCGCTATCTTCTGCGTCTGTATCAATGTAAGCGATTCAAAGAACTCGTCAAGGGTTCCGAAGCCGCCGGGAAAGCAGACGAAGGCGCAGGAGTACTTCACCAGCATTACCTTCCGGATGAAGAAGTAGCGGAAGGTGATGGTCCGCGTCAGGTAGGGGTTCGGGTGCTGTTCGTGCGGAAGCTCTATGTTCAGCCCTACCGAGAGACCGCCTTCCTCGAAGGCTCCCCTGTTGACAGCCTCCATTGTGCCGGGTCCGCCGCCGGTGAGAACCGGGACTCCCGCGTGAGCCAGCTTGACCCCCATCTCGTGGGCCTTCTTGTACCACTTGGATCTCTTTGTCGTGCGGGCGCTGCCGAAGACGGTCACAGCGCCTTCCATGCCCGCGAGTTTCTCGAAACCATCGACGAATTCGCCCATTATCCGGAACATCCGCCAGGTATCGCCCCTGCGGAGTTCGTCTATGGCGTACTGGTACTCGGTTTCCCTGCGCCTGTCGGGGCTGGCCCGGCGCTCGACAAAGTGTGACAGAAGCCTGTCGCGGTCATTCATGGGAGGTTAGTAGTCCTCGTCGTTGTCATCTTCGTCCTCATCCTCGTCCTCGTCGTCGGCTATGTGGGACTCGACATCCTCCTCGTCAACGTCGCGGACAGGCTCTTCGTCCTCTCCGGTGGTCTCGTCGGCGGTCTGCGAGCGTCTTATCTGCTTTAAGCGAGACTTTATGAGGCTCACAGGGTTGTCGATGTCCTGGGCATCCTCGTCGAGATACTCGGCAAGTTCCTCGGCGACTTCAGCCAGAAGCGCCGGGTCCTTGAGGTCCTCCCAGGTGAATTCCATGTCTTCGATCTGCTCTCCGTCACAGCGGAAAGAGAGCTCTTCTGCGTCGTAAACTACGTCGATTCCGGGCAGAATCCTGCGTTTGGCCATTTTATCCCTCAAGCGCAAGACAGGTGTTGCGTTCAGAAATTATGGTTGTCAGCATACCATGTTACCGTTTCAGTTTCTTGCGCCAGAAGCGCCTCTCAGGGAGAGCGCCTCAAGCACGTCCGTTCTTTTGATTTCAACTCTTCCGTCGAGGTCGGCTATCGTTCTGGCCACCTTCAGTGTCCTCGAATAGGCCCTCGCCGACATCCCCATACGGTCCATCGCGTGTTCGAGAAGCGCCCCGGCGCTTGTCTCGGGTTTGGCCATCCTGCGGACCAGGGTCGCGCCCATCTCGGCGTTCCTGTAGATGCCGTGGGGGGCCAGTCTCTTCGCCTGCACCGCTCTGGCCCTCTCGACCCTCTCCCGTATCACGGAGGAGGGTTCCTCCGCACCGTCCTCGTGGGCTATCTCGCGGTATTTCACCGCGCCGACCTCCACGCGGATGTCGAACCGGTCGAGCAGGGGACCGCTTATTCTCGAAGCGTACCGCTCCACCGCCGAGGGCGGGCAGGAGCAGTGGCGCTTTTCGTCCCCGAGATACCCGCAGGGGCAGGGGTTCATCGCCCCCACCAGCATGAACCGCGCCGGGAAGGTCACCGCGCCTACGGCTCTTACTATATTTACGGTGCCGTCTTCAAGGGGCTGGCGCAGTAGCTCAAGAATGTTGCGCTTGAACTCCGGCAGCTCGTCCAGAAAGAGTACGCCGTTGTGGGCAAGGGTAGCCTCGCCAGGCCTCGGGTTGGCCCCGCCGCCGATGAGCCCCGCGTCGGAGACGCTGTGGTGCGGAGACCTGAAGGGCCGCGCCGCCATCAGCGGCATCTCGCCGGAGAGAAGCCCGGCGACGCTGTATATCCTTGAGGTCTCGACCGCCTCCTCCCACGTCATCGAGGGGAGAATCGTCGGAATCCTTCTGGCCAGCATCGTCTTGCCCGACCCCGGAGGGCCCACCATGAGCATATTGTGGCCGCCCGCCGCCGCTATTTCAAGCGCGCGCTTGGCGTGGGCCTGCCCCCTCACCTCGGAGAAATCCTCAGAGTGGACGGAGGCCTTTTTAAAGAGCGAACCTGTGTCGATGCGCACCGGCGAAAGGGACTTCGTCTTCAGCCCCTCGACAACTTGGGAGAGCGAATCGGCCGGGTATACCTCCAGACCCCTTACGACGGCGGCCTCGGCGACGTTCTCCCTCGGAACCATTATACCTGAGAGACCGTCCGCGAGGGCTCTTACCGCCAGAGGCAGAACTCCCCTCACCGGCCTCACCGCGCCGTCGAGCGAAAGCTCGCCGACGACCAGCACCGACGGGTCGGCGGTAAAACCCGAATCGGGGTCGGCCGCCAGCACAGCGAGGGCCATGGGGAGATCGAACCCCGCCCCCTCTTTTTTCACGTCGGCCGGAGCCAGATTCACCGTCACCCTGTACTGAGGGAAGGCGAAGCCGGAATTTTTTATCGCCGCACGGACCCTGTCGCGGCTCTCTTTTACAGCGCCGTCCGGGAGACCCACAACCGAAAAGGAGGGCAGCGCACGCGCCACGTCCACCTCCACGAAAACCCTGTAGGCCTCTACTCCCAGAACGCCCCCGGAAACAATACTGGAAAGCATCCCCCCTCCTTTACGTTCCCAACGCCGTCACCCTACTTAAAAGAAAAATAAAGGTCAAGTGTTGAGGATGGGGAAAAACTGCTGCGAACCCCGTTTTCATCGTCGCGTGCTCGCTCAAGGTTCGCCGTAGCGCTGCTACTGTCTGCTCCGCGTCTCCTCGAAACCGGGGTTCTCGCGACGTTTTTCCAGCAATCCGAAGCGTATTGGAAAGCCTTCTTTTCACTCTTTTCTTCCGATGTGGTAACCTCCCATCCATGAAAAGCTATGAAATCTTCCCTAGAGGCACTCTGGCAGTGGTAGCGACGCCCCTCGGAAACCCCGGGGACATAACCCTGCGCGCGCTGGAAATCATAGGCGAGGCGGACGTAATCGCCGCCGAAGACACCCGCAACACCGCCCGCCTGCTGTCGCACCACAAGCTCAAAAAAACCCTCGTCTCCTACCACGACTGGAACGAAAAGGAGCGCGCCAAAGAGCTGGTGGAACGACTTCGCAGGGGAGAAAAGATCGCCCTTCTCAGCGACGCGGGAACCCCCGGCATCTCCGACCCCGGCTTCGACGTAGTGCGCCTCGCCAGAGAGGCGGGGCTGAAGGTAATCCCCGTCCCCGGCCCCTCGGCGCTGACCGCCTTTTTGTCCGCCTCCGGCCTGCCCACCGATGCCTTCACCTTCCACGGCTTCCCCCCCAACCGCAGGGGCAAGCGGAGGAACTTCTTTCAGAAGATTCACGGGCGCGAAGAGACGCAGGTCTTCTACGAATCCCCCCACCGCATCCTCGAAACCCTTGAAGACGCCCTCGAAATCCTCGGCGACCGCACCGCAGCGCTCGGCCGCGAGATGACCAAGGAATACGAAGAGTTCTTTTACGGCCCGATTTCTGAAATAATCCAAAAGCTTCAGGGGCCCGTCAGAGTGCGCGGCGAAGTAGTCTGGGGAGTGCGCGGAAACACCGGCGAAATCTCCGCCGAAGAAGAAGAAACCCTGGAGAGCGCCATGGAACAGGCCGTCGCCTCCGGCGCACCCCTCAAGGCCGCCGCCAAAGAACTCTCCGCCCGCTTCGGCGTCCCGGTGAAAGAGCTATATTCAAGGTTGAATGGGATAAAGAAACGTAGGCCAGATTGAACGACGTGAAAATCCGGCAATTCATATAGGTGAATTTGTCGTTTTTCACTCCGCTCAAACTGACCATACTGTTCTAGAAGGGAGGTCTTAATGAGCGACGAAAGAATCCTGGGTTCACGGACCAAGCGATTTTCTGGAACCCTAATCGTTCTCATCCTGCTTTTTTCTCCCAACGCCCGTGCGGAGGTCATCGCGAAAACGCACGAGTTATACTGCGGCGTACAACTGTTTACCTCGGGAAGAGAAAGCGCCTACGTCAACAACGAGAAGGAGGGAAGGTGGTCCGAAAGCGGGAGTGCGGCTTTCGGCCCCGCCCCGGTGATCGGTTGGAGGGGGTCGTTTTTGTACGACGGAGGAGCATTCATAACCGACCTGGGCAGCCTGCACGCCGACGCCGGGTGGGCGCGCGTAAGCGGTTTTACGCTTTCCCTCGACTTGGCGCGAAGGTTCACCGGCGGCGGCTTCGGTTTAAAAACGAGGGGGTTTGAGCAGTCGCTGGGCGGAGGCCTGCTGGTCGGCATGGGAAACGTCCATGTAGAGGACGAATCGGATCCCAGTAACAGAATATCGGTCGCGGGCGAAATCATCGGCCTCGACCTTTTCGCGGACACAAGGTACAGGCTGGGCGAGGGGAGAGCCATCACCTTGCGCTACAAACTCATCCCTGCCTGGGCTTACTACTACGACTACCTCAAGGATAAAGAGGGCAAAGCCTTTTTCGTCGCTCACGCTTTTACCATCGGGTACGTCTTCTAAGACGGAAGACCGTGGAAGAGCCTTGTAGCTGTGGTTGGGTGGAGCGTAGCGACACCAAACAATAACAATAGCTGTAAACAATCTACCTTCGAGCCGATAAGTTCATGTAATTTCACTTATCGGCGAGCCTTCTTTTCGTCTCCCCTCGTGGCCCGTAGGTGACGCAGGGAGCGGAGGCGGAAAGGGCGGCGGGGGGGTTTTAGTGAGCGCAGCGAACGGGTGTCCCAGCGTTACCATCCGGCAGGGAGGCGTCGTCACAGAGTGCCGCGATTCGCCCGAGCCGCTAGAAGCGAAGAGCCCGAATAGCTTTGGCTCTCTTCGGGCAATGAGCAACAACGCGGCTCGGGATGAAGCGTGGCACGAATGCAGCATCCCTGGCCGATGGTAACGCAATGCCCCCGCCGCAGCGACCGGTCGCTCGTAGAGCGAGCGGCTCCTTCCGGGCCGAGTTTTGTCCCACTTTCTCGACAAAAAGTGGGGCGCGGGTGCGGGGCGCGCAAAGCCCCGCCAGCTGTAAAACCTGCGAAGCACACAAAAGTCACTGAATTCCCTATATGGTCGCCCTTGGTCTTACCTTTTTGCCATCAACTTCTCTAACGCCTTCGCAACCGTTGGGAGTTCCTTCGTTTTCCGTTTTCGTCCTTATGCAGCTTCCGCTTGATATTCGGCTTCGTAGCTCCTGCCAAACGCCAGAAGCGCCCAGACTCCTGCCGCAAGCCTCCATCCCGACAAGGCAAGGCGGCAGATTCGCGAAGAATTCAAGCACCTTGCCGCGCTTCAACTGCTTTCTCAGAACCGTCTTGCCGCTGCCGTCTACCCCGTGGACCTGAAAAACGTTCTTTGCCAAATCAATGCCAATTGTCGTAACCTTCATCCCGGTCGCCCCTTTCTCTTTCAAGTGGTGATGCACATCTACCACTTTGGCACTTAGATGCCGTTCAGGAAAGGGGCGACCATCCCATTAGCATCCGCGGGAATGACGCCGTAAATTTTATGACGGGTGCGGCGTGGAAAATTATCCTTCGCCTTCCGGCAGTCTTTAGAATTTAGCGGCGCGGTTTTCCGTTCCCCGCGAGGAATCCCGCAGAGAGAGGGCGAGCCTACAGTGTCCAGTGCGGCTAGTAGCTTCCGGCAATGAGGGCGTCGATTCGCCCGAGCCGCTAGAAGCGAAGAGCCCGAATAGCAGGCTCTCTTCGGGCGATGAGCGACAACGCGGCTCGGGATGAAGCGGCGTCCGAATCGGTAGGGACTAGCCGCACTGGACACTAGCGAGGACATGACGACGCCGGGGGAGGAAAGGATGCGCCGGATATTTCAGCGTTTCTTGGCGCAAAGATCGATGACCAGTCTCTCCACAACTTCCTCGTCTCCCCCGCTCTTCAACTCCACATCCGCCAGCAAAAGCGCCCTGAAAGCCTTCTCGATCTGCTCCCTTGGCCAATTGACTGCCTGATCCATCGCCTTTCTGGCGACGAAGGGCGCGGCGCCCATCTTCGAGGCAACCTCTCCGGGCGAAAGCCGTTTCCCCTCGTCCTTAATCTGCCGGGCTTTGGCCAGTAGCCTGAAGTTTCTCGCTATCATGTAGAGGAGGAGCACCGGGGGTTCGCCCAGTTCGAGGAGCTTTCGGAGCGCTCCCATCGCGCCCCGGAGGTCCCTCACCCCGATGGCGTCGGTGAGGGCGAAAACGGTGGTTCCCCGCGATTCCCCGACGAGTTGCTCCACGTCTTCCACGGTGAGGCGCTTGTCGCCCGCGAAGGAGCGGAGCTTGAGTATCTCGCGCCAAAGGAGCTGGAGGTCGTTACCCACGCGCATGACGAGCGACTGCGCGACCCTCGAATCGAGCTCCAGCCCCGCTTCCTTCGCCATCCTCGAAGTCCACCCCGGAAGTTCGGAATCCGCCGGGGGCTTGCATTCGACCTCTCTTGATAATTTTTTCAGCGTCTTGAAGAAGGTGAGGCGTTTGTCCACCTTCTCGATTATGAAAACCAGCGTGGTCGAGGGGTTGGGGTGTTCGAGGTAGCGGGTGAAGGTCTCCCACTGGGAGGCGGTGAAGCTGCCCGCGTTCTTGACTATGAGGAGCTTCCCGGTCCCCAGGAAGGGCATGGTCCGGGCCGAGGAGATAATCTCGGCGGGGTCCTTCTCGGAGGCGTCGAAAACCTGGCGGTTCATGTCCTCCTGCGAGGTTATCCCGCAGGCGGCCTCTATCGACCTGAGTTCCCGGTCTACGAGAAAGGATTCCTCGCCGTGGATGAAGACAACGGGCGAGGGACTCAACGCCCAAGCCCCAGCGCTAGGGAAGCCCGGCGGATTATCTTGTCGGCGGCGGTGTCGGCCAGGTCGCGGAGCGCCTTGTCTTTGTTGGCGTTCGTGGCGTTCACGTCCTCTCCGGCGTAGTACTCGCGCCAGGCTTCTATACCGGTTTCCTTCGCCAGAATCTTTTCTCCGCGCCGGAGGGTGAAATCGGCGGTGACCGAGAGAAGGTATTCCCTCGCGAAATCCCCGGCGACGAAGGCCTTCGCTTCGTTTTTGAAGCCCTTGAGGGTGACGTCGAGAGTCACGTCGCCCTCGCAGCCCCGCTCGACCATCGCCGAGGAGAGGGAGGCGCGCAGAAGCGGGCCGAAGAGCGGCTCCCTTGTCAGGTCGTCCACCGAGCCCATCAAAAGCCCGTCGCAGCCGGGTTTCCCCGACCCCAGCAGCCGGTAGCCGCAGCCCGCCGGAAGAAGGAGCGCCGCCGCGGTCAGCAGAATGATGAAAATTCTCATTTCACGACTATGTTCAGGAGCCTTCCGGGTATGTAGACGGATTTCACCACCGTCAGACCTTCGAGGAAGCGGTTGACGTTGTCGTCGGCCAGCGCGGAGGCGGTGACCTCCTGCTCCCCTGCCCCGGCGGGCGCCTCGACCCTGCCGCGCACCTTGCCGTTTACCTGCACCACCACCGTCACGGAATCCTTTACCAGAGCCTTTTCGTCCGCGACGGGCCACTTCGCGTCGCGAAGGGGGGCCTTGTTGCCGAGGCCAGACCACAACTCTTCCGAGAAGTGGGGGACCATCGGGCTCAGCAGCGTAAGGAGGGTGTCGATCGACTCGCGGAAGACGGATTTTGCCGTATCGTCGGCGGGCTGGAAGTCCGCCAGTTCGTTGACCAGCTCCATCATCGCGGAGATGGCCGTGTTGAAGTGAAAGCGGTCCTCGATGTTGGAGGTTACGCGCACTATCGTCTCGTGGGTCTTTCTTCGCACCTCGCGGGCTTTCCCCGAAAGCTCGCCGCCCGCGAAGGGGGCGGTTGCCGTGAGCCACTCGCTGTTTTCCGCCGCCATCCTCCAGACCCTGCGGAGGAACTTCGACGCGCCTTCGACTCCCTGCTCGCTCCAGTCCAGACCCTTTTCCGGCGGGGCCGCGAAGAGGCTGAAGAGACGCGCGGTGTCCGCGCCGTAATCGCGGATAAGGGCCTCGGGATCGACGACGTTCTTTTTGGATTTGCTCATCTTCTCGGTGCGCCCGCGCTCTACCGGGCTGCCGCACTTGATGCACTTGCCCTCGGCGGAAGCCTCTTCGGGGAAGAGCCAGCCGTGTTCGGCGCACTTCATCGTCTCCTTGCAGACCATTCCCTGCGTGAGGAGGTTGGTGAAGGGCTCGTCGAAGCTCACGAGCCCCATATCGCGCATCACCTTGGTGTAAAAGCGCGAGTAGAGGAGGTGGAGGACGGCGTGCTCTACCCCGCCGATGTACTGGTCCACCGGGAGCCAGTAATCGACTTTGGGGCGGTCTACCATCCCGCCGTCGAAGCCCGAGCAGGCGTAGCGGGTGTAGTACCAGGAAGACTCTACGAAGGTGTCCATCGTGTCGGTTTCGCGGCGAGCGTCCTTCCCGCACTTGGGGCACTTCGTCTTCCAGAAGGAGGGAATATCCGCCAGCGGCAGGACGCGCCCCTCGGGGAAATCCACGTCTTCCGGCAGGCGGACGGGTAGCTCGCTCTCGGGGACCGGCACGACGCCGCAGCTCTCGCAGTGGATTACCGGTATCGGCGCGCCCCAGTAACGCTGGCGCGAGATACCCCAGTCGCGGATGCGGTAGTTCACCGTGCGCTTGCCCATCTTCTGCTCGGCGAGGTAGGCCGTTATGGCGTCCATCGCCTCGCGGTTTTTCATGGTGGAAAACTGCGCCGAGTTTACGAGTATTCCGTCGTCCTCGAAGGCCGCCGTCATCGTCGCGGGGTCGAGAACGGAGTCCGCCGGGGAGATGACGATTTTAATAGGCAAGCCGTACTTTTTCGCGAACTCGAAATCGCGCTGGTCGTGGGCGGGCACGGCCATGACCGCGCCGGTGCCGTAATCCATCAGCACGAAGTTGGCGACGTAGACGGGAACCTTGTCCCCGGTGAGAGAGTTGGTCACGTAAGCGCCGGTGAAGACGCCCTCTTTCTCGTAATCCTCGGCGGCGCGCTTGATCTTGTCTTCGTTGCGCACCCTGTTCGCAAACCCCATTACCTCTGCCTCGCGCTCCGTCCCCTTCACAAGCTCCTCGACCAGCGGATGCTCTGCTGCAAGGCTCATGAAGGTGACGCCGTAGAGAGTGTCGGGGCGGGTGGTGAATACTTCTATCGCCCCTTCGCGACCCACAAGGGGAAAGCTGACGGCGGAGCCCCAGGATTTGCCAATCCAGTTGCGCTGGCTGGCAAGCACGTTGTCCGGCCACCCCTCGCCCAGCTTCTCGATGCACGCAAGCAACTCCTCGGCATAGTCCGTTATGCGGAAAAACCAGCCGGAAAGCTCTTTTTGAATTACCGGAGTCGAGCAGCGCCAGCACTCTCCCTGCTCTACCTGCTCGTTGGCCAGCACCGTCGCGCACTTCACGCACCAGTTGACCGAGGTCTTCTTGCGGTAGGCGACGCCCTTTTCCAGCATTTTCAGGAAGAGCCACTGCTCCCACTTGTAATACTCCGGGTCGCAGGTGGCAAGCTCGCGGTCCCAGTCGTAGGAAAACCCCATGCGCTTTAGCTGGCTTCGCATGTAGGCGATGTTCTCCCGCGTCCACTTCGCGGGGTGGATGCCGCGCTCTATCGCCGCGTTCTCGGCGGGCATGCCGAAGGCGTCCCACCCCATCGGGTGGAGGACGTTGAAGCCCTTCATGTGCTTGTAGCGCGCCACCACGTCGCCGATGGTGTAATTGCGGACGTGGCCCATGTGGATTTTGCCGGAGGGGTAAGGAAACATTTCGAGGACGTAATATCTTTTATCTTCGGGGTAGGAAGGATCCTCGGTGACGGCGAAAGTCTTCTCCCTCGCCCACTTCTCCTGCCACTTAACCTCGATCTCTCCGGGATGATATCTAAGGTCCATCGACCATGACTCCTTGACGAAAGCGGATTAAAACCACCCGCCGGACGGTAGCACAAGGTAAAAATCCATGCAAGAAAGGTAAGGGGTTCGCTACGGTTATCACGGACCGGAGAGGAATGATTGTACGTTGCCCGGTAAATGTTTTAAAGTCCGGTGAAGCCTTTGTCGGCGCTCACGATAACCGGGTGAAACCATGACCTTTAAAAAACATTCGACGGCGATATTCGCGGCTCTGCTGGCGGCGCTGGTTCTGGCGGTCTACTGGCGGACGACGGGGTTTGAGCTCCTCACCTGGGACGACAATATTTACATAACCAAAAACCCGTTGGTCACCGGCGGGCTCAGATGGGAAAGCGTAAAGACCTCCTTCTCCTCCGGTTACGGCGGCCACTGGATTCCCCTGACCTGGCTGTCGTACATGGCCGACGTAAGCTTCTTCGGCCCCGAGCCCGGAGTGTTCCACCGGACGAACGTAATCCTCTACCTCGCCAGCGTCATCCTCCTTTTTCTCTTCCTCCGCTCGGCCACAGGCTCTACGCGGAGGAGCTTTTTCGCCGTGGCCCTCTTTGCGATGCATCCCCTCCGCGTCGAATCCGTGGCCTGGGTGACGGAGCGCAAGGACGTGCTTTCGGGGCTGTTTTTCATCCTCGCGCTCTGGTCGTATCTTCTCTATACGCGCACAAAAACCCCCGGCTGGTACGCCACCCTGATCATCTCCGCTGTTCTGGGAATTCTTTCAAAGCCGATTCTTGTGGTTCTGCCGGTAGCGCTTCTGCTGCTCGATTTCTGGCCCCTGGGGCGCTTCACCACGGAGGATGGGAAGAAAAAACTTCAGGGATTCAAAACCCTTTTACTTGAAAAGGCGCCGCTCTTCGCCCTCTCGTTTTCTTTCGTCGCAATCACCCTCTACAACCAGCTGATAAACAACCCCAAGGTGCATGAATACCAGTTTTCCTACGGGCTGGCCAACGCCGCGACGGCGTACTGGAAATATCTCGGAAGAACCTTCTTTCCCAATGACTTGATTCTCCAGTACGACACCCCCACCTCCTCGGCAGGAGCGCTTGCGGCGATCGTCTCTTTCGCCTCTCTTGTGGCGATCACCTTCCTGGCTTTCAGGTTCCGGCGGCGGGCACCCGAAGGCGCCTTTGGCTGGTTCTGGTTTCTGCTGTTGCTTTTTCCCAACAGCGGGATAGTGCCCGCGGGGATGCAGTCCTTCTCCGACCGGTTCACTTACCTCCCCCACATCGGCCTCGCGATTGCTTTTGTGTGGGGAACCGCGCACCTCGCAAGAAGGGTGAGGCTCAGCGAGAAAAACCTGCTCCTGCCGGGCGCGGCGCTTGTCGCCGTTCTCGCCGTAGCCAGCGTCACTTTTACGGGCTACTGGAAGAACACCTACACTCTTTTCGGTCATATCGACGAAATTTACGGAGGAAGAAACGCGCTGGCGCTGAACTGCCTCGCCACGGCCAGCCTCTACGGCAACGACCCGGCGACGGCTCTTTCGCAGCTTGACCGTCTCAGGCAGGTCGAGCCGCGCTTTCCTTCCCTGAATCACAACAGGGGCTACGCCCTCTACAAGCTCGGCAGATACGACGAGGCGCTCGAAGCGCTACGGCTTGAGCTCGCCGCCAATCCGCAAAACGCAGCCGTGCGCAGCATGATCTCGACGGTGATGAGGGCAAGGGCGGAAAAGCCAGGGCGATGAGGCGGAAGGGACCTCTCTCGGTCCGGCTTAACGGTTGGCTCATGGTGATTTTTCGCTCATTGCCGGTGCCGAGGTTGCCATCGGAGGAAACGGCGATAGTCTAAAGTATGGCAAAGATAACTATCGCGAAGAAGTCATGTGAAACGGGTGCAACGGGGAACCGCGCTTTTTGTTTTGCCGGTGCCTTCGCGGGAGCGAACCGGGGGAAAGCCCGATGAGCTACGAAAGAAGGTACTTCCCCAGAGTCAAGCGCTACATACGCGGCAACTTCGAGCAGTTGTTCGTCCTCATAACCCTGCTTTCGGTAATGGTCATCACCTACTTTCTCCCAAACAAGGTAGCCTTCATAAATTTCTTTTACCTGCCGGTGGTGCTGGCGGGCTACTACGTCGGCCTGCGTTTTTCCGTTCTCGGCGCTTTCTTCTGCGTCCTTCTGGTGGCGCTGTATACGATACTATACCCCGCCCAGTTCGTGCTTCCGCCGACTAACGCCTATCTTCTCGCGCATCTCATCGGATGGGGAAGCTTTCTTCTTATCGTAGGATTTTTCGTCGGCATCCAGCACGACAAGCTCAAAACTTCCTACAGCAAGACAAAGGAACTCAACCGAGAGCTCTACGACTCGCTCCTAAAGCTCAAGCACGCCCGCACGGCGACGATTCTGGGGCTCGCCAAACTGGCCGAATTCCGCGACGAGGAGACGGGAAAACATCTGGACAGGATACAGGAGTATTGCAGGGTGCTCGCCGAGGAGCTGACGAAACACCCTGATTTCGGCTCTTACATCACCCCGGTTTACGTGGAGGACCTTTGCCTCTCCTCAATTCTCCACGATATCGGCAAGGTCGGCATCCCCGACGCCATCCTCCAGAAGCCGGGCAAACTGACTCCGAAGGAGTACGAGGCGATAAAGATCCACACCACCCTCGGGGGAGAAGCCCTCGGCGCCATCGAAAACAAACTCACTGAGAGGAGCTTTCTCACTCTGGGCAAGGAGGTGGCCTTCAACCACCACGAGCGCTGGGACGGCTCCGGGTACCCGAGAGGGCTGGCGGGGGAGGATATTCCGCTTTCAGCCCGCATCGTTTCCGTGGCGGACGTTTACGATTCGGTCACCTCGGACCGTTGTTACCAGAAGTCCATGAGCCACGAGGAAGCCATCGGCATCATCGCGAAAGGAAGGGGAACCGCCTTCGACCCACGGATTGCCGACGCTTTTTTGGCCCGGCAAAAAGCCTTCAACCTGATAAGGATAGGACAGCATCAGGACGACCCGGTTCCGGCAGCGCTCCAGAGCGCCGTCCAGCCTCCGGCGAAAGAAGATTTAAGCCTCGACAAGGTTGAAATGAAATCTGCGGGAGTCCTGTGCGGTTGACGGCCTGCCGAAAATAAGTCTTTTGTGAATTCCCCCCTGGCGTTACTCTTCATTCCGGCGATCATGTGATTGCCGCCCGTCTTTTCTTCTTTCGCAAGTTTGAATCCCGGAGCCTTGATGAAACACGCGGTTATCGGAGTATTATTGGCCCTGACGGCTTCGACGGCCTTTTGCGACCCCGGCATATACCCCGAAAGGCGGCGGCTCCAGTACTCGAACGATTCCGGTTACGCGATATTTCCCTACGTCTTCGACCTGCCGGGAATAGGCTCCGGCTACGGGGTCCTGGGAGCCACCACCAACGTAGGGGGCTCGACCACCGACCTTATGGGAACCTTTTTCGCGGGAGACGTTGACGGGGAAGCCCTAGGCATAAACAGCGTGGAGCTTGTAAAAGAGCGCCTGATTCTGGACCTCGGCGCGGCGCACCTCAGTAACGCCACTATCCAGTCCTACGCCAAGCGCGGAATGGATACCGAAAAAAACGACTACGTGCTCGCGGAACTGGGGGATTCCGTCTTCGGGGGGTCGCGTCTGACGGCGACCTTCGCGGACAGGAGGTTCGAGGTTTACCTCGGCTACTACGCGGGAACAACCCGCCTCAGCGCCGTGCGCGACCGGGACGGCGACGTAATAATAGAAGCCGAGGGTACCCCGAAGGAGCACATCACTACGGCCATCTACGGCGCTCGCGTCGATCTCACCGACGACTATACCGACCCGCGAAGGGGCCTGCGGCTGGAATCGAGTTACTGGCACAATCCGCCGCGCGACTCGGGGCCGGATTTTTACTTCATCGACTTCAACGCTACGGGCTACCTGCCGCTGGGGAAGAGAAGCACCTGGGTGCTCAACTACTTTCGCTCCGACGCCTACGTAATAAGCAAGGGAGAGACCGATCCCGCCGTAATCGCCGACGAACAGGGACTTGACTGCGGCTCGATAACCGACCTTTCCGACAGGCAAGAGTGCGAGCAGTACATCGACAACATCGTGGCGGAAAACACCTTCGGAACCGCGACCGCCCTCGGAGGGTACGGCAGGCTCCGCGCCTACCCCGAGGGGCGCTACAGGGGCGCGCACGCCGAGTTCATAGGCAACGAGCTTCGCTGGAACCTCACCGACGAGCGGACGCCTTTTAACATCTTCATCATGAAGGACATCCGCACCGCGATCCAGATCGCCTTCTTCTACGAGATAGGCTCCGTCGCCGACCTTCGGAGCGACCTCTGGGACATCTCCCGCTCCGCTTACGGAACCGGCATCCGCCTCGTTACCGGCTCGGGCCTTATCTACAGGGTGGACTTGGCTACGGGACATGAAGGGTTCCAGCCGAGCGTCTTTTTCCAGTATCCGTGGGAGATGTAACCCTTCTAGTCCGGCGCATCCTTTCCGCCCCCGGCTTCGTCATGTCCTCGCTCAAGGGCTCGCCGTAGCGCTGCTACTGGCTCGCCCTTTCGCTGCGGGATTCCTTGCCGGGAACGGAAAACCGCGCCGGGAGTCATATCCGACGGCGGAGAAAAGTCATACGAGCGTAGGTTGTGGTTGAGCGATTAAACACTCGAAGCAGGTGAGTTTCATCTTTATATTTCATTTGGCAAAGCCACTGCTCTACAACATCTTGGGGGTAGGTATGTGGTCGACCACAATACTTGACATTCCATCCAAAATTATGTTATAGGACAAGTGTCATTCTGGCATCCTCATGGAGCGGGACGCAGCAACGCGTCGCACAACATCGAGAATGCTCCGAGACTCAGAAATCGAGCCTCGGGTGGGAAGTGCCTCAAGTAGGTACCCCCTCAGGGTGAAGCTTTCTAACAGCTGAGCCGTGAGTTAATCGATAGGGCTCGGTATCACAGAGAGTGCTTCTTGTCTAAAAATCCTCTATACACAAAAATTAAGAATAAAAGTTTACTTTATGAAGCGTGGAAGGTAGTCCGTGAAAACGGACTTAGCCAAGGCTCTTCAAAAGAAACAAAAGAGAATGTCAAAAAATTCGAGCAAAATTTTATAAAAAATTTGAATGATATTTCTAATAACCTACGGAAAAATCAGTATGAATTTTCCCCCTCAAAAGGGGTTACGATTAAAAAACCTGGGGAAAAATCTCTTAGACCAATAGTAATAAGCACAATTGGAGATAGGGTTGTTAAAAGAGCTATATTAGATGTTTTGCAATCTAGGAAAGAAGTACAAAAGTATATAGATGTAAAAACCAGTTTTGGATGTATAAAGATACCAGATCAAAAAATATCAACTAGGGACGCTGTTCTGTCGTCCTACCGTCATGTCCAAGATGGTGCATCCTATTTTATTCGTTCCGATATAAAATCATTTTTTTGCAAGATTCCAAAGCCTACCGTTTTGGAAGTTTTAAAAAAAAATACTACCGGACGATGAAAAATTTTTGGTGCTCTTAGAGCACGCCATCACTACAGAATTGTCTAATCTTGACCAACTTGGCAAAAATGCAAACCTTTTTCCCATAAATGAAATTGGAGTCGCTCAAGGATGTTGTTTGTCTCCATTTTTGGGTAATGTCTTACTTCATGATTTTGACATAGAAATGAATAAAGACAATGTAGCCTGCCTTAGATATGTCGATGATTTTATAATACTTGCTAAAAGTAAGGATGATGGACATAAGGCATACAACAAAGCACTTAAAATATTGCAAGGGCACGGGTTAGAGGCGTATGGCCTTGATGATAGATCGAAAACAGAGTGTGGGGCCACAAGTAAAAAGTTTCGCTTTCTGGGTTGCGAAATAGCACCGGGTCTTATCGCACCATCAAGAGAATCAAGAGCTAGGATGGTAAAAACAGTAACCGACCTATTCAATAATAGCATTGCTGATATGCGCAAGAACCCTGCTAATTTAGCAATAAACCGTACGACACTTGTTGATACCCTATACCATGTAAACAATATTATTAAAGGATGGGGAAACCAGTACTCATTTTGCACAGATCGACAAGCAATAGAACATATAGACCCTATAATAGACGGGCTCATTAAATCTTATATTGGTCGGTATGATAATATTAAAAAACGCATAGGGATAGAACGCGAAAAAACGGTGCGAAGACTCCTCGGGGTGCATTTACTCTCAGACTCAATACAACATTAACCATGTTCTATGGTTTCTGGTCGCCGCAACTATAACATTACACAATCAAGATTTTATCGTATCGACGGGCCGAGCCAACCCTCTACTTACTATTTCTACCTACGGCACAGGATTTTTGCCGCCGGGCGAAGAGCGCGAGCGAGAAGCGACCCCCGGTAAAAGATTCCGAGGGCAGGCTTCGCCCCGCGGCAAAAGCCGAAGCCATGTCTACCTGATTACGTCCACTCCCATAAAGGGCCGGAGTACCTCCGGGACTATCACGCTGCCGTCCTCCTGCTGGTAGTTTTCGAGAATGGCGACGAGGGTACGGCCCACGGCCAGGCCTGAGCCGTTGAGTGTGTGGACGAGTTCCGTCCCTGTGCCGCCCTTGGGGCGGTAGCGGATGTTGGCCCGCCTCGCCTGAAAATCCTCGAAGTTGGAGCAGGAGGAGATTTCGCGGTAGGTGTTCTGGCTGGGGAGCCAGACCTCTATGTCGTAGGTCTTTGCGGAGGAGAAGCCGAGATCGCCGGTGCAGAGGGCGACGACGCGGTAGGGAAGCCCGAGCCTCTTCAAGACCTCTTCGGCGTTGGCGGTGAGGTTTTCCAGTTCGGCGTAGGAATTGTCCGGGTGGGAGAACTTGACCAGCTCGACCTTGTCGAACTGGTGCTGGCGTATCATACCCCGGGTGTCGCGCCCCGCCGCGCCGGCCTCGGCGCGGAAGCAGGGGGTGTAGGCGGTGTACTTGAGCGTTAGCTGCGCCTCGTCGAGCACCTCGTCCATGTGGTAGTTGGTCACGGGGACTTCGGCGGTGGGAACGAGGTAATAGTCGGTGTCGCGGAGCTTGAAGAGGTCTTCCTCGAACTTCGGAAGCTGCCCGGTGCCGCGCATCGCCTTCGAGTTGCACATGAAGGGCGGCAGCATCTCGGTGTAGCCGTGCTCCCGGGTGTGCAGATCGAGCATGAAGCTTATCAGCGCCCGCTCCATGCGCGCCCCGAGCCCCTTCATCACCACGAACCGCGCCCCGGTAATCTTCGCGGCTCGCTCGAAGTCTAGTATCCCGAGACCCTCGCCTATTTCCCAGTGGGGCCTCGGCTCGAAGGAGAACTTCCCCGGCTCGCCCCAGAAGCGGGCGACGGCGTTGCAGCTCTCGTCGGCCCCGGCGGGGACGCTGACGTGGGGGATGTTTGGAATCCTCTCGATGGCGTCGCTGACGAGGGGTTCGACCTCCCTGAGCCGCTCCTCAAGCGCCTTCGACCTCTCGCCTACGCCCTTCATCTCTTCAAGAAGGGCCGCCGCGTCGCCGCCCTCTTTTTTAATCCTGCCGACCTCTCTGGATACCACGTTGCGGCGGTTGCGGAGGGTTTCCAGCTCGCCGAGTATGTCCCTTCTCTCGGCGTCGAGCGCCAGAAGGCCGTCGAGGTCGAAATCGTTATTGCGGTCCTTGAGCGCCTTGCGAAGTTTTTCGGGTTCGCTTTTGATCAGTTTTATGGGAAGCATGGTGAATTCTCCGCCTTTGAGAGGCTGCTCAAAAAACTGCTGCGAGCGACGTTTTTCAAGCAGCCCTGATTGTTTTTTTGGTGGAAAGGCAAACAGGGAGCCGCAAATGGTATATAGGAAAGAGGTTTTTACAGTCAAGGATTTCGGCTGTCGTTTTAAACAACCTCCTAATTATCTGCCTTTACAAGCCGGTCTACCGTTACCACTTCTACGCCTGCGCTCTTTATCATCGGGGTCCACCTGCGCAGGGCTTCGAGGGTGGAATCGTGGGAATGGCCGATGGCTATGGCGCTGCCGGTCCGGAGGGCGATGTCCACCGCCTCTTCTATCTTCTCGCCTATCGCCTCTTCCTCCTGCGAGTTGTCCAGAAAAACGTCCCGCTTGGAGAAGGGAACTCCGTAGCGCTTCGCCGACCTCGCCCCGGCGCTTCCCCCCGTGGTGAGGCTGTCCACGAAGAAAAGCCCCCGCACGGAAAGCTCGCTCATAAGGTAGTCCATGACCTGCTCGTCTTCCGTGGCCCTGCTGCCCATGTGGTTGTTCACCCCCGCCGCGCCCCTTACGGACAAGAGCGCCGCGCCGACAAGCTCGCGGGTCTTTTGCTCCCCCATTCCCTTTAGAATCGCTCCCTCGCCGGGGTTCGCCTCGGTTTTGGGATTTGGCTCCATCGGCATGTGGAGGAGGAAGGGCCGCCCCTTCTGCGCCGCCAGCTTCGCCGTGGCCTCGCTGCTCCTGAGAAAGGGCAGGACAGACGGAGTGACGGGTATTCCGAGGTCGAAGAACTTTTTATCGCGCTCGAAACTGCCGCCCATATCATCGATGATTACCGCGAGTTTCGGCTTTCCCTCGTAAACTCTCTTCCCCTCGATGATTATCGAAAAGCCGTAGGAACTCTTGCCGAACTCGATAAAGCCCGAGACGCGGTTTGGCCGGGGCTTGCCCGTCCTCACCTTCATCAGCCCGAAGGAGCGGCGCTGAATGGATTTCAGGCCGTCCACAATCTCCCCGGCCGCCTTCTCGTCGCCAACGTCAAGCAGTATCCCGTCGTCGGTAAGGGTCCCCACTATATCCTCCACGTCGCGCTGAAGAGCGGAGACGTAGAGACCTTTAAGGTAGCCGGAGGAAAAGTAGAGCGCGGCTCCGGCGAGCGCGAGGAAAAGCAGGAATTTCAGGAACCTTCCGCCCCTTCGCTTTTTCGGCCTTGCCCCGCCCTTCTTTTTCTTTCCCGTTTTCATTGTACCCAGGCCGTTTCAAAGGTGGGGCAGCGCCCTTCCAGAAGGAGAGTCACGGCGGTTTTAAGCTGGGGGTCGCCTTCAAGGTCGTAGCCCTTGAAATTCCCCGCGCCCTCAAAACTTTCGGAGGAGTCCCCCGGAGCGTCCTCGCCGCCCCTTTGCCACTGGGCTACAACGTCGGGTGGAATGCCGTTCTTGTGGATGGAGGTTCCCGAAGGGGTGAAATAGTGGGCCGTGGTGAGCCGGAGGGCGCTGCCGTCGGAGAGGTCGATTATCGACTGGACGCTGCCTTTTCCGAAGCTCTTCTCCCCGGTGACCAGCCCCCTTCCCCTGTCTTTGAGCGCTCCCGCGAGTATCTCCGCCGCCGACGCCGACCCCCTGTTTATGATTACCGCAAGCGGCCAGTCAGGCTCGCTCCCCTCCCGCCTCGCGACGTAGAGGGCGTTTTCCCGCTCGACCCTTCCCTTTGTGGAGACTATGGTTCCCTCTTTCAGGAAGATATCGGCCACCTTGACTGCCTGATCGACCAGCCCGCCCGGATTGTCCCGAAGATCCAGAACCAGCCCCTTCAGCCCGCCTTTTTCGCGCAGCTCGTCAATCGCTTTCGTGAACTCTTCGACGGTCGTGCGCTGGAAGGAGGTAAGGCGGATAATGTCAACTCCTCCGGCGCTTTCGAGGTAGACGCTCCTCAGGTTTATCTTCACGCGGGCGAGCTTGTAGTTTCTGAGCTTTTCTTCCTCGCCCCGCCGGATGCCCAGATCGATTCTGGTGTCCTCCGGCCCCCGGAGCTTCACCATAGCCTCGTCGTAAGACATTTCGGCCACCGGGTCGCCGTTTATCTCCTCGATAACGTCACCGGCCAGTATTCCCGCCTTCCTGGCGGAACCGCCTTCTATCGGGGTGATTATGGTGATGCCCCTTCCCTCCGGCGCGACCTCTATGCCTATGCCCACGAAGGAGCCATCTATCCACCCCTCCTCCTCGTCCAGAAGTTCCGGGGTCAGGTAGGCGGAATAGGGGTCGAGCCCGCCGACCATTCCCGCCAGCGCGTCGCGCACCATCTTGCCTCTGTCGGGCTCGGTTACGTACTGGCTCCGGGCTATCTCCATCACCTCGTCGATAAGCTCAAGGCCAAGCGGCGGTCCCGACGGCATCTCCATCGGCGGCTTCTGGCGAAACGCGGTTGAGCCCGCCAGCGAAGCGCCGCCCGCTAGGGCGGCTCCGAGAGCGGGAACGAGGAGGATTAAGAAAAACTTTTTACGGGAACCGGACAATTTGAGGTTTTCTCTTTCCGTAAGAAATCATCGTTCAACTGGTTGACCGAGACGACGCTATAGGACCGAGTTAAACGATGTCAGCAATGGGAAGATTATTCTTCCGGCAATCTATTTCGGTGAAGGGCAAGGAGTCCGCAGGGCGCGCGGTCGCAGGCAGTATCGTTTATACGCCAAGACCCGCGCCCGAGAAACGACACCGCCCTTCGCCGAAAGAGGAAGCCGGACCCAAACAGTTTTACTCCGCAAAAGCATTTAGAAGCAACCCCTCCGCCAGCCCCCCGTCGCTCGCGACAAAAGACTCCGCTCCGTAGCGCTCCATAAGTGCGATAAGGAGGGCGATACCGCCCAGGACAAGGTCTTCCCTGCCCGGCTCCATCTCCCTTAGCGCCCTTCGCTCCTCGCTTCTCATCCCTGAAAGGGAAACGAGGGTAGCGGAAACAAAGGCGAGCGGGATTTCGGCGCCGCTGAGAGCTCCGGCTTTGGATATATCGGCGCCCGCGAAGAGGGCAGCCAGCGTCATGGGGGTGCCGGCGTTGGCGACGAGCTTTCCCCGGCGAAAATCCACGCCGAAAACCTCCCCCGGCGGAAAACCGGAGGCCGTGAGACGCGCAGCCTCCAGGAGTTTTTTCCTGTCTTCGGATTTCAGCGTCTCCGGGAGGCCGAGCTCCTCCCAGAAGCCTACGATGCCTACCGGGACGCTCTCGGCAAGGGGCTGCTCCCCCTTCTTTCCCCGCACTATTTCGGTGGAGCCGCCCCCGATGTCCAGAAAGAGAATTTCCTCTCCCAAATCCGGGCAGAGCGAAAGGGCGCCCCTGAAGGAGAGCAGAGCCTCCTCCCTTCCAGCCGGAATTATCACCCTTCCGCCGAGAATCCTTTCGGCTTCGGCGCGGAATTCTTCGCCGTTCGCCGCCCTTCTCCCGGAGGCGGCAAGAGCGGCCACGCGGTTTTTTACTCCCAGGCCGTCGAGAAAGCCGGAAAACTCTTTCAGGCATTCCCGCGCGCGGTAAAGCGCCTCCTCCGAAAGAATCCCGCTTTTCGCCAGCCCTTCGGCGAGTCTCACCACCTTTTGCCTGATTTCAACTGTTCTCAGGCGGGAGGGGGATTCCGTTTCGGCAACCAGAAGGCGGAAGGTGT
Source organism: bacterium (assembly GCA_004322275.1). Lineage (NCBI taxonomy): Bacteria > bacterium. The sequence continues at coordinate 13,240 of SCTA01000008.1, read as the reverse complement.
TTGAGCCGAGATCGACCGACGCAAAAAGGGCCATCAGAATTCTCCGGGAGCGAAGGCGCGCTCCCCCCTGAGAACGGAAATGGCCTTTGCCGTGCGAAGAAGACTCTCGCTCCGGGCGTCGAGCATTACGTGGGTAAGTCCCGCCCCCGCCGTCATGGACAGGAAGACCTCCATCATGAAATCCACCCTCTTTCCCCCCGTGGAGCGCGTGACGAGGTTCGAGAGGCCCACGATGCTCTGCAATTGCTCGCCGAAAAGCTGCGGAATCTGCCGGAGGACTTCGATGAGCCCGGCGTTTCTGGCCTGACCGTCCATCCACCCCATCGGGGCGACCACCGGGTCCACTATAATCCTCTCAAGGGGTATCCCCGCGCTCTGGCAGTTGCCGACGAGGACGGCCAGAAGGGCGAGCCTCTCTTCGACGCTCGCGGGAACGGTTTTGTCCATCAGGAAAATCACCAGAGGCAGACCGTACCGGGCGGATACCTCAAGAACCCCTTCCCTGCCGCCTCCTCCGGCGTAGCCGTTCAGCACCACCGGGCCGCCCCATCTCTTCGCTGCCAGTTCCATGAGCTTCGCGTCGGTGGAATCGATAAAGATGCCGCCCTCCCAGACACCCTCAAGGGCCGAGAGTACGAAGTCGAGTTTCCCGGCAAAGTCGCGCGAGCCGGGGCCCAGGTTCACGTCCAGAAAGTCGGTCCCGGCGCATTCGCGGGCGACGGCCGCTATGAGACCGGCGTCCCTTTCCAGGACGCCCCTTTGCACGCGGGGATCGGTTACTGTGAGGTTTTCGGCTACGGTTATCATGTCCGGTGGGGTTCTTGCGTCCCTGCGCCGTCAGACAAGCTGGTTTTACTTGCGCTCGGGAACGTTCGCCGGGGGATATTTCGCCGGCATTCTCTGGCTCCAGTTGAGGCTTCTGGCTTCGAGCGAATGGTACTCCCTCGCCGCGTCCACAGGTATGGAGAATATGGAGAGGTTGAGGAGACCTCCCCTGAAGATGGCGGTGGCGAGAAAAAAGAGGGTGGCGAAAAGCGCCACGGCCGAGAGGGCGGTATCCGCGAAGGTGGCTTCGAGCAGCTTGACGGGCTTTTTTTCCGCCTGCGGCTTGGCCGCGCGGGTTTCGCGCACCGCCTCTATGATACCGCCGTCATAGAGGTTGGCCATGGAATCCCAGGCGGAGAACTCCCCGAGCCTGCTTACGTCGATAATCTTTCTTACCGTGCGCTCGCCGTTGACGAGTTGGAAGACTTCTACGTCCTCCTCGGGCGACCCTTCGGGAGGAGTCTTCCCCTCGACCACCCTGAAGACGAGTTTGTCGGAGGGAATTCTTTTCAGTACCGCAGGCCACTCGTCAAGCTGCCTTGACCCCTCCATGAGGACGGCGTCGACGTTCATCAGGGTATCGACTCCCTCCTCGTAATCCACGTCCGAGGGGGTGAACTTGTAATGGCCGCGCCGGAGCCGAAGGAAACCGAAGGCCAGTTCCCTTCTCTGGAGGGCCAGCATCGCCTGAAACTCGCTGGTGCGTATCGCTCCCATCCTGATGAGGGTATCGCCGAGCCTCCTCAGATTCCTGTGCTGGAGGTCCAGCGCGTAATCGAGCTGCTTTTTGGTGATCAGATCCGCCCGCACCAGCATCACGCCGATGGCGCTGTTTGGGTCCTTGGTCGGCGGGATTGCGTCGAAGATCTGGCCGCGCACGAAGCGGATTATCGCGGAACCCTCTTCCGTGGTTATCTCCAGGACGCCCGTCTTGGCCTGACTGGCTATGAGCTGGAATATCTCGCCTATTCCGAATGATTCCAGTGAGCCTTCAAAGGACATGGCTTTTTACCTCTAGAGCCGTTCGCCGGTGCGGATGGAAATGACGTGGCAAAGCGTCAGTATGACGAAAGCGCCCCACGGGAAGGAGGCTGCGCCGTAGAAATAAACCGGAAGCGGGGCAAACAGGGAGAAGAGGAACCAGGCCAGGGAAAACGCCCAGACGAGGCCGAGGATAACGTTGAAAACCCCTCCTCCTTCGGCGATGAACCTGCTGAATCCCGGAAAAAGGATGGAACCGGCCTTCCTGAACCTCGAAAACTTCCGGGTCCAGGCCTGCACGGCCTCGCGTCTTCTCTTTAAGTTCGTCTCATCCATGTTTGAAGCGTTTTTAAGCGACCAGCAGGCGTCGCAAAGGAGCGGCGACCTGCCGCGCGGGTGGCATTTCTGGCACTTTATCGAGCCGCAGCTTATGCACCGCACCGAAAGACGGCTGCGATTCGCCCCCCAGGCGAGCCCCATCACCACAAGGATGAGTCCGGCGAGATAATAGGGTGTGAATTTGAACTTTGAGACGCCGAAGAGACGCCAGGCGTCGGAAAGCCAGCCGGAGGTCTCCACCGGCCGGGAAAGCTGGCTGTAGATGAGGCTGACAGGCAGGTGAGGCTCGGCCAGGTTTATCTCTCCCGGTATCACCGGCGCGCTTATCTCATACTTCTGCATGGCCCTGGCGTCGAGAGCCTCCGCCGCCTGCATGGCCGTCTGGCTGTTGACGAGATTCAGGCGCAGCGTGTAGAGCATCGAAAGGTTGTAGAAAGCCATCCAGTTATCAGGTGCGGCTTTTACGGCCTCCTCGTAGACCCCTATTGCGCCGACGGGGTCTTTTTGCCTGTGAAGTATGTTGCCGACGTACATTAGGGCAAGGTCGTTTTCAGGCTCTTTAATCAAAAGGAACCGCGCGCTTTGAAGCGCCGAATCCAGGTCGCCCCTTCTTCTTGCGAGAATGGAATCCAAAAGCATCCTTTCGGACTCGTTCTCGGAGAAAGCGGCCGCCACCTCTCTTTCGAGGTCGCTCCCGAAATCCCCCTTGGAAACCCTGTAAAGCAGAAAGCTTCTCTCCCCGGGCGCTCCGGTAAGGCGCGCGGTGTAATTCAGCACGGAGAGGGAGAGGACCGAAACGACAAGGACCGCGGTGAAGAGGACTAGAATTTTTCTGGGCAGGTAGACGGCGATAAGGAAAGCCGCCAGCAAAAAGAGCGCCAGTATCCCCGGCACGAACGCAAGCACCACGGAAACCCCGAGGGCCAGGGAAGCGTTAGGCAGGTACCGCCTGAACCGCACGGGGAAGAGATCTCTGTAATCGTGGAAAAATATCGAAAAATAGTAGGGGAAAAGGGTTATGAGAAAACCTGCCGCCGCTATCGTGCCCGCAAGGCAAAAGGCGAGAGAAAGACGGACCGGCAGGGCGATAAGAAACCAGGGGTCGGACCAGAGGGTGTCGAAAAGGTGCTTTCCGGAGCGAAAGGCGGTATCCCAGTCCGAAAGGGCGACGGCGTTTTTAAGGGTGGCGGCGTGAACCAGAGGCTCCGAGGGGGCGCAAAGGACGGCTCCCTTGAGATACTTCGCCGCTATCTCCGGAGACGGCGCGGACTTCGCCTCTTCGAGAAAGGCGTTGGCGAGGGGAACCATGTCGGAGAAGCCGCCCCTCACCTTTTCGTGGCTTATCGCCAGGGCGAGCTTCGCCTCGTCGCCGGGGTCCTCGGCGAGTCTCTTCCACTCCGCCGGCAGCGCAAGGGCGTTTGCTCCGAGGAAAAGAGCCGCCATAACCAAAGCCGGTTTCAGCCAGTTAAGCCGGATTCGGTTGATTTTGGCTCCTCCGGCCGCCTTATGGCTCACTTTTTACCCCGGCCAGGCTTTTGGAAGCCCGCACGAACATGATCTTCAGATCGCTGCGGAGCCGTTCGATGAGCATCTGCTCTTCCGTGTCGAGATTGCCGCGGGTCTTTTCGGCGATCATGTCCAGAAGGTCTATGGAGTAACGGGCTTGGGCGATATTGCGCGATTTTACGCCCGTGGAGGGGTCTGGAACCTCTCCGAGGTGTATCGCGGCCGCCTGCGCGAGGCTGACGATGAAACCGGAGAAATCAGCCGGCGGCAAAGAACCCTTTTTTGTATCCCTGTCAGAAGCGTCGTTGTCCGGAGACACATTGCCCTCCAGCGTTCAAAAAAGCCGGAATTTCCTGATTTTACGGCATTTTACCACCCAGTCAGGGTAGCACACCGGAAGGGCCTTTACAAGGCCGCCGGATTACCGGGTATGCGCCCTTACTGAATCCGGAACGTATCCGGCGCAACGCCGCCCTTCGCCGAAAGAGGAAGCCGGTCCTATTTCAGCCTTTCTGCCTTCTTGATAACCACTTCCTGCGACGGCACATCCTTGAACCCCTTGACCGTCGCCGTCGGCACGCTGGAAATCTTGTCCACCACGTCGAGCCCCTCGATTACCTTCCCGAAGACGGCGTAGCCGAAGCCCTGCACAGACTCGTTCTTGTGGTCAAGAAACGCATTGTCGACGGAGTTGATGAAAAACTGGCTTGTGGCGCTGTCTACGACTCCGGTGCGGGCCATCGCGAGGGTTCCGCGCAGGTTTTTAAGGCCGTTACCGGCTTCGTTCTTTATCGCGGGCTTCTGGCCGCTCTTTGGGGTGATATCGGCGGTGAACCCGCCGCCCTGTATCATGAAGCCCTTGATGACGCGGTGAAAGACGGTGGAATCGTAGAAACCCGAATCGACGTAATCGAGGAAGTTCTTCACCGAGACCGGAGCCTTGTCCTGATAGAGTTCGATGACTATTTTGCCGTGGCTGGTATCGAGGGCTACCTTCGGGTTTGCGCCTTCCGCGGCGAAGACAACGGAGGAGACAAGGAAACAGAAAAGGACCGCCGACAGAATTCTCTTCATTTTCAACCTCTTTAATCGTTTTTTTCAGGGTTGAGAACCAGCCGGGAAGCGAAAGCGTAACGGCCCGAGGTTCTCGATTTAAGGGTAATAATCAACCTGTTTATCCGCTTCGTCAATACCGCTCCTTCGGCTTTTACAATCCCCGTGGAGGGGTCGAAGGAAGCCTTCAGCCTTCCGGCCTCGCTGAGGAAGACGTTTACTTCGCCGGGAAGGTATTTTTCAGGGCTTTCGACGGCCGCCGAAAACCCTTTCACCCTCCCGCCCGCGGCCGTTCCCGGAACGGGGTCGAAACTCTTGAGTACGAGGGGCTCGTACCCCATCCTCTCCTTGAAGAGGCCAAAATCGGAGACCGCTCCGACAACCGCGAAGCGCGGTATCTCGAATTTGTCCACGTTCCGCGCGACGGGGCCAGGGTCCTGCGTAAAGGCGTAACTGTACCCGGCGCTCTTCGCGGCTTTTGTCACCGTCTCGTTGAATTCGCCGTAGGGGTAGGCTATCCAGGCGGGATCGAATCCTTCCCGCTTCAGCACCCTCATCGAAGCCTCGGCCTCGTCGCGGACTCTGGCCAGATAACCGTCCCCGCTCTCTCCCTTTTTCGGCGAGCCGAGGCGCGAGTGCTCCGAGCCGTGGGCGGCAATTTCCACTCCGTCCTTCGCCATCTCGCGGAGCATTCCCCAGGTGGCGTAGTCGCTCCACCCCCGCTCGACGGGGTAAACCGGCACGGTCACGGCGAAGGGATAACCCATCTTCCTGAGCACCGGCCAGGCGTTGCGGTAGACGGAGCGGTAGCCGTCGTCGAAATGGATTACGACGCTCTTTTCCGGGATATCTTCTCCCCGAAGCAAAAATCCTTCGAGCTTTTTGGTGGGAATGACGGTGAAGCCCGCCTCCCGGAGCCACTCCATCTGGGTCTTGAAAAGCTCTGTAGCGACGTTTGTCGAGGGATAGCGGCTGTCTCCGACGCGGTGATAAATGAGGACGCGCACGTCCCCGCCCGCAAAAGCGCCGGAAGCGAAGAGAAACAGGAGGATGAGGGAGGATAGACCCCTTACAAAGGCGCGCAAGAAGAACCTTTAGAGATTCTGGTAGCCGTGCTCACTGACAGCCACCGAGCCGGGGATGCTGTGCGGCAGCAGGGGAACCAGATAGGCATCGTCGTAGCGGGCAAGGTCGTTCTGGCGGATGATTTTCAGTATGTCCGAGACGTACCCCTCGCGCCGGGTGCTGTAATTCAAAAGGCCCTGCGCCAGCGCCTCGGGGTCGAGCTTTTCGCCCTTCTGCCGCAGCTTGTGGCGTATCTCCCGAAAATCGTTGTAGGCGGTGAAGGTGTTTATGTTCGTGAGATAGGAATCCAGAGACTTGGCTATGGAGGGGTATTTTGCGAGAGAGATATTCGCTCCGGCGTCGAGACCGGCGGGGATGATTCCCTTGGTCGGGGAAAAAGACCACTGGCCGAAGAGGTTGTTCCCCTCTATGGCGAAGCGCGAGCCCCCCCAGCCGGATTCGCTGGCGGCCTGGGCGACGACGAGACTCGGGGGAACAACGTCCACCCTCTTCAAAAGGCCGTTTATGACCTTCTTCGGGTCGTTCTTAAGCCATCTGGCGCTGAAAGAGACCATCTCGTAGCATCTGGCGCTCTCCTCCAGAAAAACCTTCTCCACCTCGCCCAGCACGTTTCCCTTTTCGAGGTGGCCAAGTATCTCCAGCAGGCCTTGCCTGCGCTCGAAGATCTTCTCGTTTGCGGCGACGATGTGGGGGATGAGGGACTGGATGAAGAGAGATTTGCGCTTCTTGGCGGGGAGTTCGTCGATGCCCCTGGGAATCGAAAGGGGCGCGAAACCCGGAACGCCGTTCTTGTCCTCCACCTTCGACCAGACGGAAGCGACGAGTTTGTCGAGCGTCCAGAGATCGGAGGGGTGCAGACCGAAAAAATCCCTTTGCGGCTCGTAAACTACGGCTGCGACGGGAACTCCGGCCGCCTCCGGCTCGGCGACCGGGATGCTTTTTTCGGGCGCGGCGATGTAAAGGACCAGCGCCATTCCGATAATTATCACAAGGGGCCTAAGGGCGGTCATTAACCTGCCCGGCTTCTTTGCCCCTTCACTTATCCTCGAATCCAAAAAACCTCCGGGCCTTTCAGCCGCTTTAAAGGATTTCGTATTATGCACGAAAAGACGGATAAGTCAATATTTTCCGGTCCGGCCCCGTCCCGGCCTCGGGAAAACGCCCGCCGGGCGCTGTCAAACCTCTTCCGTTATGAATAACTTAACAGATTTTTTTCGTTATGCGAGAGGTCTTGTTCAAACGGCCGTCCCAACCGCCGAGGGCAATAACAATTGCAGGCCGGATTGAGCATAGCGAAAATCCAACAAATACAATGTGTTGCGTCGGATTTTCGTTCCTCAATCCGACCACGGCACCGACATCTACCAACCATTTTCAAGGGGCACGAGTGATAAGCACACCCACGGAATCAATTTTTTGGTCTATATCTTTTGGTTCAACACAGGCAATTAGATAACTGCCAGAATAAAACGTTGGTGTTTCCGATCCATAGACCTCCTTCATCTGTTGCGGTGTCGTGCGACCGCCTGGAGGCAAATATACGTACTTGGCAGGGTCAAGGCAATCATTTGTAGTTTGGTATAGCTTAGGTAGCTTGATCCCTCCAACCAAGAAGATACTAATATTGTCTAACGGAAACTCAATTTGCTGGAGTTTGACAGTGCTCATGAATGGTTCGCTTTTATAGGGTCGAATTTGGATATTGATACCAGGGGCCGTGGGTTGACCTATGAGCTCAATACGTATCGGCTCATTGTTTTGAGAGGTATCCGGTGGTTGGCTTCCTTGAGCTACAACAACACTTTTCTCTATATGTTCTGCACCTGGACAAGTCATCTTATCCTCAGCGGCACAATGTTCATATATAAAATTACTAGCCCTTAGAACATATTTTGTCTGTGGTGCGCTTGGATGGATAGTCATAAAATGTGATTCGTTAGGCGGATTGAGCGAGATTCCTTGGGTTGCATCTACTAACTCTATCGGCCAGTGGGCATATTCAGTATCCCAAGTTAACCTCACTTCTTCGCCAGGTTGTATAATTTTCTTAGATACCTCGAGTGTCGCCTTAATCCTCCCTAGAGGACGATAGTAAGCTATCATGGTAGTTGACATGCCATTATAATTTAATGCAGTCGCTTTTACCGTCACATTACTTGACATGCTATCTAGTTTAAAATGTATTCTCTGGTTGCCAAAACCACCCGCTCCATTATGGCCAATAATGAAAAGAGATTTTGGGACTTTGTTATTAGAATCTGGGGAGGATGTTTCTTCAACTGAATAGAGAATCTGTCCATCGGCGTCATTTGTTGCCAATATTGATAAACTCTTTACTCCGCCGGGGTTGTAAGCATTCACTGAGATGCCAAACTCTGCTCCAACGGGAACATAGACTCGGCAAGGACTAGGGCACTGGTCAGGAACTAATGAGTATTCTATTCCACTTCCACCGACTTGTGGTGTTGCTGTTATTTTTACCTCAGGATTGTTATCTTGTTCCCAAGGAGGGACGCTTACCCTTTCGTTGCAACCTTGGAGCATTAATAAGATAATGCAAATAAATAACGCCACAAATATATTAATTTTTTTTCTCATATCCGCCCCTCCTTTTGTTTCTCCTTCGTCAAGGGAGCAACATTGCACCGCCCACTTTTTCACCGCAAGGTAGGCGGCACCATAGCTCAGATGGTAAGCTGCCCTCTGCAATAGGGACTTTCACGAACAGAGCCCTCACAGTTGAGCCGCCTTCTACAACCTTACTTTTACCGCCAAAATAAATAATAGCACTTCAGAATAAAATAACTAGGGTATGTACTTTGGGTCAGATTGATAGGATGGGCTTAAGCCCATCAAATTAATCAATAAAAACGTAGAGTTGATGGGCTTAAGCTCATCCTACGCGACTTGGCTGACTCCAAACGCCCATGGCGATCAAGGGAAACGTGACATGCCGGAATTTAGCGGTATGGTTTAACTGATGGTTGGTGAGACCGAATGCGTGGGGTACAAGTCAGGGCCGGAGGCTCTTTATGGAAACAAATGCAGTGCTTCACCAACGGTCTCCTAACCCGTTGGTGCTGTTGACCAAACTGCTCTTGATAATAATGGTGGCGGAGTCAATCGTAATGGTGCTTCTCCCTCACCTGGTAGAGCAGGATTCCGTTTACCTGTCGAGTCTAGGCGATTCAGCCTTGCTGGCTACTTTGAGTGCTCCCTTCATCTGGCGCCTTATTGTCATGCCGATAAGAACCGAAGCCCTGACGGAGGTGGCCCGCACCAAAGCCGCTCTGGGTTACATTGAAGACGCGGTGATTTATTTCGACGAGCGGGGAAACATCGAGTCTCTGAACTCTGCCGCCGAAAAAATGTTCGGCTACGCACCGGGAGAAGTGATGGGACAGAAAATCACCCGGATCATCCCCGGCTTCGGGGATTTCCCCTTTCTGGCGCAGGGGACGGGTAGAAGCGGCACGACGAGGAGGGAGTCCACCGGCTGCCGCAAGGGAGGAGTATGTTTCCTTACCGAGGTTTCGATAAGCAAGCTCAGCCAGGGTGGGGTGACGATGTTCATCGCCATAATACACGACATCACCGAGAGAAAAACCGCAGAGAGGCTCTTGGCCGAACAAAAGATGTTCTTTGAAAATATTTTGCAGACCAGCGAGGTTCCCCTATTCGTCATAAGTCCGGAACACAAGATCCTTATATGGAACAAGGCATGTGAAGAGCTCACCGGAGTCCGTGCGGAGGCGATGATGGGCCTTGATGAGCCGTGGAAAGCATTTTACGTGCAAAAAAGGCCTGTCCTGGCCGATTTGGTCGCAGACGGCGACGTTGTGGCCTCGCACCATCAATACGGCTCCATCGAAAAATCCAGCTTCATACCGGGCGGTCTTCGGGCCGAGGAATGGTTCGAGAACCTCAACGGGCGAAGGCGCTACATCAATTTCAAAGCCGCTCCGGCACGCAACCCCGAAGGGGAATTGGTAGCGGTAATGGAGACTCTGGAGGACATAACCGATCGCAAGCGATACGAGGAGCAACTGGAATACCTGTCAACACACGACGAACTGACCGATCTCCCCAACCGTAACCTGCTCACGGACCGTATCCGCCAGGCGCTTCTCGTCTCGCACCGAAACCATCAGGAGGTGGCCGTACTCTTCATCGATATCGACAATTTCAAAATTATCAACGACAGCCTGGGCCACGATCACGGCGACCTGCTCCTGCAACAAGTGGCCAAACGCCTGACGAGCTGCATCAGATCCGGTGACACTGTGGCCCGTCAGGGAGGCGACGAGTTTGTCGCGGTCATCACCCAGCATGAGGTGACCGCCCATATCCCGCAGATCGCGGCCAAGATACTGGAAAAGGTGTCCGCGCCCATCAAGATAAAAGAGCACGAGATCATTGTCACTTGCAGCGTTGGCATCAGCATCTTTCCCAAAGACGGCGAAGACGTGCAAACGCTTCTAAAAAACGCCGACGTGGCCATGTACAGGGCAAAAGAGCAGGGCCGCAATTCCTACGGTTTCTTCACAGAAGACATGAATGTTACTTCTTTTGCCCGCATGACCATGGAAAAACATTTGCGTCGCGCTCTCGAACGTGAAGAGCTGATACTTTTCTATCAACCCAAGGTCGATCTCGGTACCGGCAGAATAACCGGCATGGAGGCCCTGGTACGTTGGCGAAACCCGGAGCTGGGCATTGTATCTCCCGGAAACTTTATTCCTCTTGCCGAGGAGACCGGCCTGATCGAGCCCATAGGGGAATGGGTGCTGAGGACCGCCTGCGCTCAGAACAAAGCCTGGCAGGAAGCAGGATTGCCGCCCATCCCCGTCGCGGTCAACCTCTCGGTCAGGCAATTGAGACATATCAACATCGCCGGTCTGGTAGACCTCGTTTTGCGGCAAACCGGTCTCGATCCTTGCTGCCTGGATATAGAAATAACCGAGAGCATGGTACTGCGGGGCGCGGACGAGGCCGCCGCAATACTTGATGAGCTGAAAAGGCTGGGGGTATGCCTTACGATGGACGATTTCGGCACAGGTTACTCCAGTCTAAGTTACCTGTCGCGTTTTCACTTCGATAAGCTGAAAATAGACCAGTCCTTTATGCGTGACATAACCACCAAACGCGACAACGAAGCGATAGCCAGGGCAATAATCGCCATGTCCCATAGCCTGCATTTAAAAGTCGTCGCCGAAGGCGTGGAAACCAGGGAGCAGGTTGATCTCATGCGCAAACAGGACTGCGACGAGATACAGGGCTCTTACTTCAGCCGCCCCGTGCCGACGAAAGAGATGGAGACACTCCTCCGCGAAGACCGCCGCCTCAATCTTGTATAGCCGGGCAGGGTGCGATGTAGCGTAACGCATCTATTGAAGAGAGGGGGGATGACTCAGTATACTTAATTTTTCCAATTAGCCTCTCTTCCCTTCTCCGATACTCCTGATTATCTCTTCCCTCAGCAGGTTCACCCTCTGTTTGTCCCTTTCGTTCGTGCTCAAATCCGTGTCCAGCACCCTTAGGGCTTCCTGCCCCCTTCCCAGCCTGTGCAGCGCGACCGCCACGTTGAACTTCAGGTACGGGTAGTGGGGATTCAGCTTTCTGACCTCCAGATAGTACGCAAGGGCCTTTTCCGGTTCGTTGCGGATGACGTATTCGCTCGCGAGGCTGTTTTTGGCGAGCGCGTTTTTGCCTTCGTACACCTCGTCTACGTGGCTAAAGAGAGTGAGGGTGTCCTGCCAGTAGCCGGTGAGATTCCAGCTCGCATACGTCATAAGGGCCAGCAGGAGGGCTCCGGGGAGGGCGGCGAGGCGCGGATCGGGAAGATACCGTTTCCCAAGCCTGGCGGCGGCCCAAACGAGTCCGATAAAAAGGCCGACGTGCGGAAGGTAGGAGTAGCGGTCGGAATAACCCTGCACGCCGACGGAAATAAGGCCGCTGTTGGGGGTGAGGATCACGAGAAACCAGAACCAGCCGAAGGAGAACTCAGGGCTTTTCTTCCGGAGCAGCCACGCCGCGACGCTTACCGCCAGAAGCCCCGTTAGGGCCAGCGCGGCCAGACCGATTTGATCCGGAGCCCACTTAGGAGCGTTCTCCAGCACCATCTCTCCGGGCAGGAATGTTCTCGCCAGATACCTCCAATAGGTGATCGACGCTCCCAGAACGTTTGAAAGAGACCTTTGGGACTCGATGGAATACTGCGCGGTCTGGCCGTAGACGGTGAGCCCGGCAAAGACCGCTGAAAGGGCGAAGAGGTGGGCCTTTTCAAGGAGCAGTTTTCCGGCCCGCCGGAGGAAGATTCCGTCGCCCTCCCCGTAGAACCTCCCCAGCGGCCAGAAATCCAGCAGAAGGAGCGCGGCGGGGATGACCACCGCGACAGGCTTCGCCGTCACCCCGAGCAGCATCGCCAGAAAGGTAGAAACCTGCCAGCGCAGCTTGCCGGTCTTTGCGAAGGCGGCGTGCGACCACAGAGCCAGCATGAAAAAGAGCCCCGCCAGCACATCCTTGCGCTCGGTTATCCACGCGATCGATTCCACGCGAAGCGGGTGCGCCGCCCAGAGCGCGGCGGCGAAAAAGCTCTTCCAGGTAGAGCCGGTGGCGTAACGGAGGGCGAGAAAGAGTACGATTGCGTTCAGCCCGAAGAGAAAAGCGTTGGTGCGGTGCATCGCACCCGGATCCATCCCCCAGGCCTGAATATCCGCCATGTACGACGCCATGGTTAGAGGGGCGGAGAAATTGCTGCGGTAATCGGTGAAAGCGGTTTTAAGCCCCTGCCAGGTGACGCCGTCCTGTAAAAGCGGGTTGGTGAACACATGGCTCATGTCGTCGAGCGAAATGAATGAAAACTCCGCCGTCTGACCGTAGATTACTGCCGTCAGCACCGCAAGCGCCAGCGCAAGAAGCGCGGCCTTCCCCGTCTCGGTCTTAAACCCGGCGAAAAATCCTGCGGCTTTCGTAGACTTCGGCAAGCGCGGCTCCTTCACTGACATTAATTACAGCCGTGCATTGTATAAAAAAATACCCGCTCGGGCCAGCAAGACCGGGCAGCCGCGCCAGAACGATTGTTACGGCACCCACAGTTGTAAACAATTTGCCTTCGAGTCCAAAAACATTCCATTAACTTGTTTTTGGACGAGCCATCCTTCCGTCCTCCCCGTGGCCCGTAGGTGACGCAGGGAGCGGAGGCGGAAGGGCGGCGGGGGGGTCTTAGTGAGCGCAGCGAACGGGTGCCCCCTCACGCCCCCGCCGTAGCGACCGGTCGCTCGTAGAGCGAGCGGAACCTCCCGGGCCGACTTTTTGGGCACTTTTTTTAAGGGGCTGTCCTAGATAATCAGCCTAAATAGTCTCTAACCAGTTGTTTTACCTGAGCTAATTGAACTTTTGGGTCAGGGTTATTGAAACGCCATTCGCATTCCTTCAAAAACAGGTGAAA
>SCTA01000007.1 GCA_004322275.1 bacterium | reverse complement strand
CGCATCCGGCTTTTGGCCCGCTTTTGCCGCTCATCAATCGCAAAACCTCGACGTAGAACAACTACGCCTGCGGTTTTACTCAATCTTCGCGACAAAATCGCTCTCAAAATCCGGCGCGATCTCCGAAAGGCCTATTTACGGACAACCCCTTAGTGGGGACTGTCACTTTAACATTACCGCAAGACCTGAGGGTTCGCTGACAAAATATTCAGAATTATATCTAAATCCGATAAAATCTATTCCCGCGCCCTTTGCCGCCCTCTCGTCCAGCACGGAATCGCCCACGTAAAGGGCCTCGGACCGCGAAACCCCGAAGTGGCTAAGGGCCAGATTAAGGATGTCCGGCGCGGGTTTCGGGTTTTTTACGTCCCTTACCGTGAAGATCTTTTTCATGAAGCATAAAAGCCCGGCGCGCTCAATAAGCGCGGCCGCGCTCTTACCCCGGTTGGTGGCCACGCAAAAGGAGTGGCTTTCGGAAAGGAGGGAAAGGGTTTCGGCCCAGCCCGGCTCCGCCTCGACCATGTCCGCGAAAAGCCCGTAGTCCAGAGAGTCGCTGTAAGCCCTCACCGCCTCTTTTATCTCGCCGGGAAAAAAAACGTCGATTACCTGGGGCGTCGAGAGGGTATGGAAGAGACGTATCTTTTCAGTCTCCCCTTCACTGACCTCGCTTAGGCCGAAACGGGAGAGGATGTGGTTGTAATAGGCTACGTTGGCTCTCTCGGAGCGAACCAATACGCCGTCGCAATCGAGGATTACGAGCTTTTTGCCTCTGAACTTTCCCGGCTTCATTGAGGAGAGCAGCCCAGTTCTATGAGGGGTTTTTGGGGGTCTTCGACCTGCCAGGGAAGAATCAGCAGAAATTCGAGGCGAAGGGCGGGTTTGCCGTACCAGACTCCCGGCGGCTCGCGGAAACTGCGCACCGCGACCCAGCCGTTCTGTCCGCAGGGCTCGAAAACGTCGCTGCCGGGATGTCTCGGGGGTTCGCCTTCCCTGCCTACGATTCTTCCGAGAAAGGCGAAGGTGCCCGAGTAGAGAGACATGCCGGGAGCCACGGGCGCGAGGTGGCGGGAATAGGTTTCCTTGCGGGGATCTATCCCCAGCTCGGCCAGCAGCATCTTGAATTCGGGGGGAAAGCCCGCGGGGGTGACCTTCTCATAGTTGCGGCAGCCCGCGCACCTGCAACCCCAGGAAGCGCCCTTTGGGGCGAGCGCGTAAACCCGCCTCGTCCGTTCCCCGTCGCTCTCTATGTTTCTCCCGCCGATGTTTTTTGCCAGCATGTCGCAGCTCTACTCCATCTTCCGCAAGGAAAACCTGCCCTGCCCCTTGGCGGGGAGTCTGACCGTGGACCTGTAGCCCAGAGGTTCCTCCCCGGCGCCGATTTTCCGTGAAAAGCCCGCCGCCCGATAGACGTCGGAGCTGTCGAAGTTCGTCCGCCCCGGCGCGCGGCTGACCAGAAGGGCGCTTCTGGTGGGAGCGTAAACGACGACCTCCCTTTCCCTGTAACCGGAGCCGTCCACCGCCTCCAGAAGGGCCAGAAGCCTCTCGGGAAAGGTGGGAAGGGTTCCGGCTCCCTCGCCCACGAAAAGAAATCTCTCCGACTCGCCGTCGCCGGCTCTTTCAAAGTATATATCCTGCGGGGTGTCGTCCGCCGAATTTTTCGCCCTGGCGAAAAGCTCCTCTCCGGGAAGTTTCCACTCTCCGGCGACCTTGGAGGTGACGGGAAAATCATGCCTGTCGCAGCTTGCGGTAAGAGTCAGAAGATACCCCTCCGGTGCGTCTTTGGTTATTACTCCCTCGGTCCTTTTCTTTGAAAGGGTTTCCCTGAGGGTCACGTCCCTCCCGCAGAAGCACTTCAGGGGCCTTTGCTCCCTGCCGAGCTCCTCTTTCACTTCGCGCCAGGTTTTCATCCATTCCCGGCTGTCGCTCCCCATGAGATCGCCGAAAACCGATATTTTCAGGGTTATCCTTCTGCCCGTGGACGTGTTCAACGCCTCTATATCATCCCCGGTCCTTTTGAGCTTCACAATCCCCTGGTGGGCCGCTATCCACTCGTCAAGCTTCTCCCTTGTCTCGAAAACCGAACAGGCGTCGTCCGCCGCCTCCATCGCGGCGCCCAGAGGTCCGATCCCCTCCAGCGCACAACGCACGAGCCAAAGCGGGAGACCGGCGGACACCCGCTCCTCGCGCTTGCCCTTTGGGTCGTAAAGGACGAATTCGTCTCTTTTTGAGTCGTAGGCAAGCCCCCTCTTTCGCGCCTCGTCCGCGAATTTCGCGGTCAGCCCGGCTTTGTCGCAACGGACTTTGAGTTCAACCCCCTTGATCTTCTTTTCGACGCCGGGAAGCCACTCTTCCGGAGTCGATCTTACGAAGGAAGAGTACCCCGGATCTCCCGGAGAAACCCGCAGCCATTCTTCCCCCGAGACTTCTCCCTTTTCAAAGAGCCGGATTTTGCAGCCGTGAGGGAGCTGACCTTCCCTTTCGCCGGAGCTCAGGAAGGCGTGTATCTTCTCCCGGAAGGAAACCTCCTCGGAAAAGACCATAAACCATTCGTCGGCCTCCAGAACCGCGCCCAGTTCGCGAAGGGCTTTTCGGGCTTCGCCGTAATCCCCCCGCGCCATCGCATCCCTCACCCAGCGTCCGGCCAGTTCCGCCCCGTACCGGTAGCGCGTTTCCTCGGCGAGGAAGGAAGACTTCCGCAAAAACGAGAGAAACGCCGGATATCTTTTAAGCCCCGTAAAACATTCGTACCTGATCGCCAGAATCTCTTCCGCCGCTTCGCCCCCAAAAGATTCTTCGGGAAGGTAGGAGAGCGCCTCCTCGTATTTCTTCCGGTCGACGCTGTCCCAGGCAAGGTTGAGGCGGGCGCGCACGAGAGGACCGTCTTCGGAGAAAGCATGGGTTGGTAAAAACGATGACAAAAGAAGGAGGGAGGCGAGAAGAACCGCCCGCGTGGCTTTCATTTCGTACCGATGGTGGCCCGAAAGACGTTCGGAAAGGAAAGTTCCTTTTTACCCGCGCCGTACCCGATTCCCTCGACCTTCATCTCCAGCGGCGCTTTCAGAGGCGACGAGAAGTGAGTCGCCAGCGCGGCTCCGGTAGGCGTCGTCAACTCCCCCGTCTCCTCGCCCTCGTAAAGGCTCAGGATTACGTTGTAGTTCTTCACGAGCGCAAGGGTGGCCGGCGCGGGCACCGGCAAAATCCCGTGAGAGGTGCGGATCTTACCCGAGCCAAGCGCCAGGGGAGCCAGATAGGCCCTTTTCGCGCCGAGGGAGAGGAAAGCCGCGCACCCCGCGACTACGTCCGCGATTGTGTCCAACGCCCCGAGTTCGTGAAAGCGGACCTCTTCCACGGGCACCGAGTGGATATTCGCTTCCACTTCTCCGAGGCGGCGGAAGATCTCCGCCGCGTGGCCTTTCACCCCGGAGTCCGCCTTCGAGGACCCCAGAAGCTCCAGAATGGTTGAGAGACTGCGGTGCGGATGGCCGTGTTCCTGCAGATAATCGGCGTCCTGACCGGTCCTTACGTCGATTACCCTAAAGGAGGTGGCGGCGATCCCTCCCTTCGACACCTTCCTGGCGGTTACGTCCAGCCCGTCGATGCCAAGGGAAAGGACGCTCTCCCGCACGAAGGAAAAATCCGCTCCGAGGTCGAGGAGCGCCCCGGCGAACATGTCTCCGCTGACCCCCGCGACCCCGTCAAAGAGAAGAACCCTCATTTCTTTTTGGCTTGTCTCCCGCCGGCGGCGAGTTTGTTTATCATGTCGGCCTGCACCGCAGCGCCGAAACCGTTGTCTATGTTCACGACGCTGACCCCGGTGGCGCAGCTGTTCAGCATGGTGAGAAGCGGCGCGATGCCGCCGAAAGCGGTCCCGTAGCCGACGCTTGTGGGAACGGCTATCACCGGAACGTCCACCAGCCCCGCGACTACCGAGGGAAGAGCCCCTTCCATCCCCGCGACGGCTATTATGCAGTTGGCCCTGCGGAAGGCGCCCGCGTGGCGCAGGAGCCGGTGAATCCCCGCCACTCCCACGTCGTAGATCCTCGTCACCGCGCTGCCGAAGAGTTCGCAGACGACGGCGGCCTCTTCCGCCACTCTCTGGTCGGAGGTTCCGCCGCTTATCACCACCACGGAGCCGACCTTTCGCACCGTGTCGGAGCAGTATTCCACGATGCGGCATTCCTCGTGGTATTCCGCCAGGGGAGTAAGCATCTTAATGGCGTGATACATCTCGGTGGAGGCTCTGGTGCAAAGCACCACGCTGTTGCGTTCGGCCAGCCTGCCGAAGATGTCGGCGACGTCGCCGGGGGTCTTGCCCTCGCCGAAGATGACCTCCGGGTAGCCGGTGCGCACCCTCCTGTGGTGGTCGAGCTTCGCGAACCCGATGTCCTCGAAAGGAAGCTTGGAGAGTTCGTCGAGGACGAACTCGGTGTCCAGTTCGCCGGTCTTGTAGCGGTCCAGCAGGCTTTTCAGATATTCAGGAGTCACTTTCGTCCCTCTCTATTCTATAAAATAAATAAATCAGTCCATAGAACCGAATCTGTAACCGCCAAGGTCGATCGAGGCGTACTTGAAGCCGCACTCCCTGATTATCGCAAGGACCTTTTCCCGAAGCTGCCCCGCGGCCCTTTCGACCTCTCCCTCCGGCACTTCGAGCCTGGCGAGGTCGCCGTGGCAGCGAAGGCGCAGAT
The DNA here is from genome assembly GCA_004322275.1 of bacterium. Taxonomy (NCBI): domain Bacteria; species bacterium. The sequence continues at coordinate 109,767 of SCTA01000007.1, read as the reverse complement.
TTGCGAAACCGAGCCCCCTCAATTTTTCTTCCGCGCATTGTACAGCAAAAAGTTTTTCTCCGGTAATCCTCGTTCCGTAGGGAAATCTTGTCGCAAAACAGCTCTGGGGCTCCGCGTTCCAAGTGGGGAGTCCCATTTCCCTCGAAAATTCCCGCACCTCTTCCTTTGTGATTCCCAAATCCCGAAGGGGGCTTGAAACCCCCAGTTCCAAAAGCGCCCTGGAGCCGGGCCGGTAGTCGCGGCTGTCGCTGGCGTTCGTCCCGTCTACGAGGACGGGCATTCCCTCTGACCGCGCCACTTCCCAAAGTCGGGTGAATATCCCCTTTTTGCAGTGGTAGCAGCGGTCCACCGGGTTGCTTGCGACCTTTTCTTCCCCGAGGACGTGGACGGGGACGATAATGTGGCGAACCCCCGTCTTATCGGCGAATCTCTTTGCGTTCCCAAGCTCCCACGGCGGGTAGAAACCGGAGGCGACCGTGACTCCCGCGACCCTTTCGGGCAATACCGCGTGAGCCCGCGCCAGAAGGAAGGAGGAATCGCACCCCCCGGAAAAAGCTACGAGCGCTCCTCCCGCTTTCCTGAAAAAATCGTCCAGCCCGGAAAGTTTTTCGTTTCCCTCTCCCATCAGTTTTCCTCTGAGCCGCCCCTCGCGGCTTCGGCTATCATTTCGAGGGATACGGCCGACTGGAAGTGTTCAATCGACTTCGAGAAATCGGGGGTTGCCGTTCTTTCGGCGAGTTCCTCCGCCCTGTCGAGGACCTGCTGCGTCAAAATCTGCATAACCTCGTCCCAGCGGGCGCCGATCATGTAGACCAGTTCCAGCTTCTCGTCGTACATGGCGACCTTGAGCCTGTTTTGCTGCGAAAGGAGCGCGAGGAGGCTCGCGTCTTCCTCGTCGAAGACATCGAAGCAGCTTTCGCCGAGAATTTCCCCCGCCTCCGAAATACAGTGAAGGCAAAGGCATACGACCGGCCCGTGCTCGCTCCCTTCGACGATCCAGCCGACGGCCGGTATGGCCGAAGCCTTTTTGAACCCTTCCAGAAGTTCGCCGGTGGATTTTACGAGCAGGACGCCCTCCTCGCCCGCGCCGAGGTCGAGCCGAAGACAGACGACCGCGAAATCGCAGTTGTTGAAATATTCCAAAAGTTCGGGATCGAGATTCATCGGGTAATAATTCCTCTTTCAAAATCCGCCAGCCGCGACGCAAAATCGTCGGGTTTCTGGATGCAGTAGTAGTGTCCGGCTCCGGGTATCAGGGCGAGCGAGGAGCCCTCAATCCCCTGATGGAGAAAGCGTTGGTGCGAAACCGGAGCGAGGAGGTCTCTTTCCCCGCCTATTATCAGCGTCGGCACTTTAATTTCGCCGAGGCGGGGTCTTAAATCCACAGCAAAAAGCGACTTCAGGAGTCTCGCCGAAAAATATTTGTCCGCCTTGCCCAGCATGTCCAGCAGAAGGTTTCGGTCGGCCTCCCCCTTGAGGTGCCTGTAGACTCCCGCCCTCATGCCGAAACCGAGAAAAGAGGCGGAAAGGAGGGCCAGAGGTCCGAGGGTCAGCCCCCTGACCCACTTCCTCCCTCCCCCCCAGCAGGGGGAGGAGCAGACGAGCGCCAGAGAATCGACGAGGCCGGGGTTGCGAAGGGCCACCATCAGCGCGAGAGTGCCGCCCATCGAGTAACCGCATAAATTGACTTTGTCCGCACCGCTGCTTTTGATTTCGTCCGCAACAAAATCCGCGAGGTGGACCAGGGGATCAAACGCGGTATTTTCCGGCGGAGGATTTTCACCGAATCCTGGTAGATCGGGGGCTTTTATGTGATAGTCTCTAGTAAGACGCCTTTGCTGGAAGACCCACATCCTGTGGTCTACGCCGAGGCCGTGAATTAAAAATAACATATCTTCACCAGGCTGCCTGAATCGGCCCCCCATTTTCGGAGAACCTCGAGTGAAACGGCTTTCTTTCGCCCTTGCTCTCTTGCTTGCGGCATTTTATCTTTCCCCGGCGGCTATGGCGGAATCCCTTCCCGAAACGACCGGAGCGGTGCGCGTGGGCGACCTCGCCCCTCCCTTCACCCTTGAAACCATCGACGGCAAAAGGGATGTCTGCGTCGGCACCAAAGACTGCCCCAACAACGTAAAGGTTCTGGTCTTCTGGAGCTTCTTCTGTTTCCCCTGTCAGGACGAGATGCCCGACCTTGAGAATTTCTACAGGGAAAACATCGACAACGGCGTCGAGGTCATCGCGGTGGGGCTGGACGGCCATGAGTACGACAACTTCGTCTTGCCCTTCGTAAAAAGGCTGGGCTTGACGATGCCCCTTACTTACGACACTCCGAACCAGAACTTTTTCGAGGTGTCGGAAAAATACGGCGTCGTCGGAACCCCCACCTTTTTCGTCGTCGACCCCCAGAACAAGATCAGGTTCATCCAGCTCGGCAGAATCGACCCGATGGTTCTCGGAAAGATCGTCGAGGCTGCCCGCACGCAGTCTTTCTGCGCCGATATAGTGAAAGCGCCGAGAGGGGGCGGAGGAAAGCCGAAAGCCGACGACTCCAAGTAGTGAGATTACCGCTGCTCCAGCCGCACCTTGAAGCGCAAAACCGCCTTTCCTTCCTTCGGAAGCGGCAGCGTAAAGACGACGGTGTCGGCGTCGCGCATATTGTACTGATGGGTTGACTGCAACACCCTGAAGCGCCCGCCGAAGGATTCGGCTACCTCAACTTCGGTCTCCTCACCCGCGTTCTCAACTGTAATCTCGAACTCTCCCTCGCTTGTCCACTGGTCGGTTTGTCTGGTCGAGAGGAGCTTTCTTTCAGCCGAGATATCGAAGGCGGAGCCGACGGCCAGTTCCCAAAGCCCGTCCTTTTGCGTATTTCCTGTGGAATCTTCGCCGAGGAGGGTTCTGGACTTGCCCGCGTCAGGCGAGTAGACGCGCACGACCCCCGCCGGAAGCGGCATGCCGAGGCCGTTGTCACTGGTATTTTTTATGCGGAGCAGCACGCGGGGATGGACGTTCTTTTCCTCCGGCACGCCGCCGGACAGGTAGTAGGTGCGCCACTCGTAGCGCCTCACCTTTTCGGCCTTGACGCCGGAAGCGCCGAGGAATTTTTCCTGCTTCGTCTCCCCTCTCTTGAGGGTGATAACGCCCGGCATCTCGAAGACCTGATACTCGAACTGTTTTACCGCCTGAACCGTTTTCGCCTTCGACGCCCTCACCATCCGTCCGTCCGCGGCCTCGGCCATCATCGGCGCGGCCGTGTCCTCCCGGGCCACTTCGCCCGCCACGAGACGCACCTTCGCCGAGTCCATGTCAATCCCCGAATAGTTCCCTATGACCGCCCAACCCTCCAGAGAGCCTTCGAGTGTGTTTTCGTCCAGGGTGAGAAGGTACCTGCCGCTCCAGCCGAGGCCGTCGGCCTGATAGGAGAGGATCAGCTCCTTCGCGTTTTCGCCGAAGGCCGCGTCGGCTTTCAGCACAGGTTTTACCCCGAACCCTTCCGGCACCGAGTCGAATTCGTACCAGGCGACGGGAGATGCGCCGAAACTTCTGGACGGCAGGGCGAGCACCCTCTCCCCCACCTTCCATACCGTCTCCTCACCCGTAGACAGGAGCAACCCCCGCTCGCGGCGAAGGCCGCCGGGTTCGTTGAAAACTATCGTCGCCTCCCTGCCGAGGTTCTCCTCGAGAAGGCGCAGGAGGGAAAGTCTCTCGCCGGTGGAGACGAACGAGTTCACTTCGACTCCCTCGCCCTCGATAATGACGGTATCGCCCCGGAGAGTCTGCGCCACTCCTTCGATCTCAAGGGCTGCTTCGCCTTTTGGGGGCGAAATCCCCCTTATGTCGGTTACGGCGGCGAAGTTCCCCTGATAGAGGTTCAGCGAAAGAGACCTTCTCGACGATTCGCCTACGCGAAGAGGCTCACAAAGAGCTCCATTCGCGGCCAGCAAAGCCACGGCGAAGACGAATATCCTTGTTTTCATGCACACCTCCAGTCGCTGAAAAGAATGACTCCGCACGAGTGTTTTGTAAAGAAACTTCCGCTCTCGAATAGTCTCTCCCAAAGAGAGTGGCGACGCTCATCCCAGGGAAAGGAATTTATCCGTCACGTCTTGCATTATTTCTTCCGTTTCTGTATATAGTAGCGTCTCTCAACCCGGCGCGTTTTGCGCGAAAGGTCAGGGGCGTCAAAACCTCATGGCTTTTTGCGCGTAAAATGCGCTTAAACCCTCCTTGCGCCCGAAAGGGCGATAGAGACTCTGAAGGAGAAAACAGTTATGCCGACACCCTGGAGAAAGTACGAAATTCTCATCCTGATGGATCCCAATCTGGGCACCGAAGGGACCGAGGACCTCATCAACCGTTGCCGAGGCTTCGTCATCGACGCCGGAGGCAGGATGCTCAAGACCGAACGCTGGGGCATCCGCGACACGGCTTTTGAGGTCAAGCGTCAGAAGAAAGCCTGGTACCTCCTGCTCGAATTCGCGGGCGAGGGCTCCGTCGCCACCAGCATGGCGCGTCAGCTCAACCTTCTGGACGTGGTCATCAAGTTTCAGGCCGTCAAGCTTGCAGAGGGCATCGACCCCTCCACCCTCCCCGAGATCGAGGAGCAGGTCAGCGCCGTTGCCCCCTCGAAGCCTCCCGTTCTCCCCGACCTCATCAAGGATGAAGAGGAAGAGGAAGAAGACGAATTCGCAGGCGAAGACGAAAACTAAACCTGAAACTGCTTTTAAATATTTCCAAGGAGATTTGACATGGCTTTCAAACGCGGACGTCGCCGTAAGGTTTGCCGCTTTTGCGCACACCCCGATATGCCCCTTACCTACAAGGAGCCGCTGCTCCTCAACCAGTTCATCACCGATCGCGGCAAGATAGTGCCCTGCCGCATCAGCGGAACCTGCTCTTTCCACCAGAGAGTTCTGGCTCTTGAGATTAAACGCGCCCGCAACGTGGCGCTGCTTCCCTTCACGAGCAACCTTTCGGGTTGATTTCCCGCAAGGAAGCCGTTATCCAGAGCGCTGTGGCGGCGCTTTTCTCGGGAGGGCTTTATTCCCTCTCCCTCGTGGTTCCCGCGGGGATGGCCGCCGCGCTCTTTTGTCCTCTTCCGCTCGCCCTTCTGGCGTGGAGAGGCACTGCCGCGAATGCGGCGCTGATGGCGGTTATGTCCGCCGCCCTCATCTCGTTCTTCGCGCCGGCGGAAGCGATAGCCTACTTCGCGCAGTTCGGGCTGGGGGCTTTTATAATCGGTTACGGCGTCAAAAAGGGGTGGACGCCGGAAAAAACCATAGGCGGATTCGCCGCAATATCCTGCTTCGCCACCCTGCTCCTCCTGGCGGTGCTGGCCAACTCGGCCTCGCAGCCTCCCGGAGAGTTTATCGCAGCCGTGGCGGGGGAATGGAAAGCTCAGATCGGGAAGACCTTTTCGGAGGAACTCTCCGAAATATCCGCCGACGAGGTAGCTCTCTTTCAGGAGAGGCTGGAATCGGCGGCGGCCTTCGTGGTCCGCAGCTTTCCCGGAATACTGGCGGCGCTCTCGCTGATGGTGGGCTGGGCGAACACCATGCTGCTCCGCTCGGTTTTGAAAAAACGTGAAGAAGTCCTGACGGACTGGCGGCTTATGAGGCTCCCGGCGAATCTGATCTGGGTTCTCATAGCCTCCGGGGCGCTGACGGCGCTCGGTGAAGGCGAGCTTCGGGACGCGGGGATAAACATCCTAATCCCGGTGGCGACGGTTTACTTCTTTCAGGGTATCGCAATCGTCCATTTTCTCTTTGAGACGCGCAAAACCCCGCGACTCATAAGCTGGCCGGTGTATGCGATAATAATACTCAACATGCCCGTCGCGCCCATTATGGTCGCGGCGCTCGGGGCTTTCGACCTGTGGGCGGATTTCCGCTCCAGAATCGTTCCCCCGGCTGTAAATTGAAACTAAAGTTATAACGAGTTATACGAGTTCTATTCCAAAGGAGAAGAACCGATGAAAATTATCCTTCTCGAATCCGTTGAAAACCTCGGCACCGTCGGCGACATCGTCACGGTAAAGGATGGTTACGGTAGAAATTTCCTGATCCCCCAGGGTATGGCTTCCATCGCCGACACCAAGAAGGTGAACGCCATCACCCATCAGAAAAAGGCCCTCGAAGCGAAGAGACGCCGCGTTACCGATCAGGCCGAGGCTCTTGCCAAAGAACTGTCCGGCATCTCCCTCTCCTTCGCCCGCAAGACCGCCGACGGCAGCCGCATCTTCGGCTCCGTCACCCCCCTGGATCTGGAGAAAGCCATCCACGACAAGGGTTACGTCGCGGTCAGCCGCAAGCAGATCCACATCGAGAACCCCATCAAGCACGTCGGTGAGTTTGATGTTGCAATCAAGCTCGATGGTGGAATACGCTCGAACATCAAGGTAACGGTCACCGAAGAAAAGTAAGAAGTCAACGGGGCGGGGGGTAACACCTCCGCCCCTTATTTCCCGAAAGCCCCATGGACGTGCAAAGTAACGCCGCGGTCTCCTATCTGAAGGTTCCGCCCCACAATATCGAGGCGGAGTGCGCGACCCTTGGGGCGATTCTGCTGAACAACGAAATCCTCTCGCCCGTAGTCGAAATCCTCGACAAGGAAGACTTCTACCGCTCCGGCCACCAGCTTCTCTTCGACGTGATGCTCACCATGAGCGACCGCGGCGATCCTATCGATCTGGTTACTCTCGTCGATGCGCTTCGCTCCTCCGGAGACCTCGAAAAGATCGGCGGAACCTCCTATCTAACCGAGCTCACCAGTCAGGTCCCCTCGGTGGCGCACGCCGTACACTACGCTGAAATCGTGCGAAAGCTGGCCGTTCTCCGCAGGCTCATACAGGCAGCCAACAAGATAGCGGAGGAAGGTTACGGCTCGGCAAGCGACGTCGAGGAGTACATCGACCGCTCCGAGCAGGCGATTCTGGACGTGGCCTCGAAGGAAATGGGCTCCTCCCTGCCCACCATGAAGGAACTGGTCAAGGGCTCGCTGAAAAAGCTCGAAGAGCTTCACTCCCGCAAGGAGATGATAACAGGCGTGCCGACCGGTTTTTACGAACTCGACGACCTCCTCGCCGGACTCCAGCCCTCCGACCTTATTATCGTCGCGGGCCGTCCCGGCATGGGAAAGACCTCCTTCGTCCTCAACGTCGCGCAGCACGCCTCGGGCAAAGAAAATCACGCCGTGGCCTTTTTCAGCCTTGAAATGAGCCGCGACCAGCTTGTCATGCGCCTCATGTCCTCCGAGGCGCGGATAAATTCACAGAATTTGCGGCGCGGCATGCTCTCCGACGAAGACTGGCCCAAGCTCTCCCGGGCCGCCGGAGTGCTGGCCGAATCGCCCATCTTCATCGACGACACCCCGGCGATATCCACCTACGAGCTTCGCGCCAGGGCGCGAAGGCTCTTCAAGGAGCACAAGATAAAGCTTGTAATCGTCGATTACCTCCAGCTCATGCGCGCCAAGGGCAAATATGACATGCGCGAGCAGGAGATAAGCGAGATTTCGCGGTCGTTAAAGGCTCTCGCCAAGGAGCTGAACATACCCGTCATCGCGCTGAGCCAGCTCAACCGCAGCGTCGAATCGAGGCCGGACAAGCGCCCCCTCATCTCCGACCTTCGCGAATCGGGCGCCATCGAGCAGGACGCCGACGTAATCATGTTCGTCTACCGTGAAGAAATCTACGCCAGAAGCGAGATAAAGAAGAAGGGCGGGGACGGCGACGTACCCGACGACATCAAGGGCAAGGCCGAGATAATCATCGGAAAACAGAGAAACGGCCCCACAGGAACCGTGGAGCTTCGCTTCGACGGCAATTACACCAGGTTTCAGAACCTCGACAAGTATCACGACTATTAATTGAACACCCGCAAATACTGTGGTAACTTTATATAGTTAAGCAAAAACAACCATCAGTAACGGAGTAATTTCATGTTCAGCATGCCGGGAAGTCAGGAATTAATACTCATCCTCATCATTGTCTTACTCGTCTTCGGCGGGAAGAAGATCCCCGAGATGATGGCGGGCATCGGCAAGGGTGTAAGAAGTTTCAAGAAGGGCCTCAACAACCCCGACGAAGAAGAGATAGCCGATCTCGAAGACAAGGCCCAGAGGCTAGACAAAGCCAAAAAGGCCATCGAAGAGAACAAAAAGATTATCGAAGAAATCGGCGGACAGAAGAGCGCCACGGCCACCAAGGAAGAAAAGTCCGCCTAAAAGGTTCGCGAGAAACCAGCTTGCGGTCTTTTTGAAAAACGTCGCGAGAAGGACCGGTTACAAGGAGCCGCACAGCGAGAAGCGAGACATAACAAAGGGTTAGGCGAGTTTCGAGTGAGCACGCGACGACGTAAACGGTCCTCGCAGCAGTTTTTCATGTCCAGGCAAGAATTTCACGGGCTCCATCACGCACCGACGGATGGAGCCCGTTATCATTTATGACCTCAAGAAGAACCTGCGACGGCTGGCAGACCAGCAGCAGAGTCGCCAGCCTGACGGGAGCATAGGGGTTGAAGAGAACCGCCCGCTCCACCGCCGGGCGGGCGATCCACCCCGGCGAAGCCGCGAGAAGGTAAAAGACCTCTTCTGGGCAGGGCCTGCGGCTCGCGATGGCCACTACCTCGCTCTCGCGAAGCCTCGGATTCCGGAGCGCCTCCCTGACAACCCTCTCGTCGGGGTCTTTCAAGAGCCTCTCAAGAAGCGGGGAGCGAAGCCCCCTCACAGCCGTCTTTTTGTGGCCGAGCGACATCTGCTCGGTAATCGGGTCAGGAGGATTGCCCAGGGTTTCGGGGCCTCTCGGCGGGCCCGCGTCCTCCAGAAAAAGCAGGGCGGCGCAGAGGTTCTCCGACCTCGCGGAGTCGAGAATCGAAGCCATCCGCGAATTTCCCACCCTCTCGAAGATCGCCCTGTAATCCAGAAGCGGCATAAAGACCGCCTTGCCGATAGAGTCCTGCCTCGAAAAGCGGGCTGAAAACTCAAGCAGTCTCGCGGAGTCAAGGGGGTCGCCGTCCCGGAGCGCCTCGACCCAGAGCGAAGCTTTGCCCGAGAAAAGAGGCACGGAGCCCGCTTTTATTATGAAGGCGAGGGCCTGCCTCGCACCACCTTCCTCTTCACCGGCTGCAGGGGTCATTCCAGCTCCAGTTCCTCGCGGAGGGTTTTCTCAAGCTCCTCAAGGTCAAGCGCCAGCGCCTCCCACTCGTGCGAGGCGGCGGTGATTTCGCTTTCGAGACCGGACCGCTCGCGCGAAAGTTCGGCGGCTTTTTTCGGGTCCGAATAGATTTCAGGCGCTGAGAGCAGCGATTCCACCTCGGCGAGCCTCCCCTCGCCTCCGGTTATCTTTTTTTCCAGCTCCGAGACTCCGGAGCGAAGGGATTTTGTCCTTTTGTAAAACTCCTCCCGGCTTTTGGCGGCGTTCTTTCGCGCCTCTTTGCCCTTCGAGCTCTTCTGACCCGCCGACTCCCCGGCCTCCGTCTCGCCGGGCGAAACGGTCTGGATGCGGGAGCTTCTCGCCCGGAGAAAATCGTCGTAATTGCCGAGGTACTCCTCGCATCTTCCCCCATCCACGTAAATCACCTTGTTGGCCACCCTGTTTATCAGGTCGCGGTCGTGGGTGATTACGGCTATCGTCCCGCCGAACTCGAAAAGAGCGTTTTTCAGGGTCTCGCAGGCGTCGATGTCGAGGTGGTTGGTGGGCTCGTCGAGCAGGAGGAGGTTTCCCGGCTCCAGAAGGAGCTTCGCCATCACCAGCCGCGACTTCTCGCCGCCGGAGAGGACGGAAACCTTCTTTTCCACGTCGTCGCCGGAAAAGAGAAAACCTCCGAGGAGAGATCTGGCCTCCCGCTCGGTCCTGTAGCCCGGCAGGGTCAGTATCTCTTCCAGAACGGTCCGGTTGGGGGACAAAAGCTCCATCTGGTGCTGCGAAAAGTAGCTGCGGGTGACGTTGTGGCCGTAAGTGACGGTTCCCGCCGACGGAGCTATGACTCCCGCGATGAGCTTGAGCAGGGTCGATTTTCCCGCGCCGTTGGGGCCGATGAAAACCGCCTTGTCACCCCGGAAGAGCTTGAAGTCGAGTCCCTTGTAGATGATATTCGGGCCGTAGCCCGCCACCACTCCTTCAAGGAAAACCACCTCCTTCCCCGAACGCCCCGGCTGGGGAAAGCGGATCGCCGGTTTCTCGCTGGAGAAAGCTTCGAGGGGAACGACTACCTCCTCCTTTTCCATCCGCTTAATCCGCGACTGGACCTGTTTGGCCTTGGTGTTCTTGGAGCGGAAGCGCTCTATGAAGCGCTCCTCGTCGGCGCGCTTTCGCTGCTGGCGCTCGAAGGCCGCCCGTTGCTGTGAAAGGCGAAGTTCCCGCTCCTCCACGTAGCGCTCGTAATTTCCCTTCGTCCTCACCGCCCCGCTCTTTTCCAGCGCAAAGACGCCGTTCACCACGCGGTTGAGGAAAGAAACGTCGTGAGAGACGATTAAAAACCCCGCTTTGGACTCCCGAATGAAGTTTTCGAGCCATTCGAGGGTTACTATGTCGAGATGGTTTGTCGGCTCGTCGAGAAAGATTATCTCAGGGGACTTGAGAAGTATGCGGGCAAGGAGGCTGCGCATCCTCCAGCCGCCGGAAAACGAGTTGAGCGGGCGGGAAAAGTCTTTTTCGGAAAAGCCGAGGCCGGAGAGTATCTTTCTGGCCTCGGAGCGGAGAGTGTAGCCGCCGAGATACTCATACCTGGCCTGAAGGTGTCCGTAGCGAAGGAGCAGTTCGGGGGAGGAGTCTCCCTCTTCGAGGAGCTTGTGCGCCTCGGTAAGCCCCTCCTGCACCTCCCGAAGCTCTCCTGCGACGTTCTCGACGAAATCGAGCAGGGATTCCGAAGAATCGACCTCGACCTCCTGCGGAAGGTAGCCGTTTGACGACCCCCTTCGCCCTCTCACCTCGCCGCTGTCGGCCTGTTCCTCTCCGGCCAGAATCTTGATGAGGGTGGTCTTGCCGGAGCCGTTGGGGCCGACAAGCGCGAGCCTGTCCCCGGCGTCCAGACGCAGATCCACGTTTGAGAAGAGAGTTCTTCCCCCGAAGGATTTGGATAGTCCGCTGGCGTCGATCAACCAAGGCCCCTGAAAGGATTAATAGCGCCTAAAGACGATTTCGCCGCGCTCGAACTTGCGCTTGAGCCAGAGGGCGAAACCTCGCTTCCAGAGCGCTCGGGTAGGAGGAAAGATGAATGTTATTCCGATAACGTCGGTTATAAACCCCGGAGTAATAAGGAGCACACCGCCCGCGAGGAGAAGCGCCCCGTCGATGAGGGCGCCGCCGGGCATCCGCCCCTCGCTCGTCTCCCTCTGGATGCGCCGAAGAAGGCTCAGCCCTTCGCGCCTCGCGTAGAAAGCGCCGAAGGCCCCCATAGCCAGCACGAGCAAAAAAGTGTCCAGCGCGCCTATAAGCGAGCCTACCTTTATGAGAACGTAGATTTCGGCTGCGGGCACCGCAAGGAAGAGGAGGAGAATCAAAGGGAACATTGATTTATTCCGATGCGGCGGGTCAGCAGCAGCCGGAGCCGGAGCAGCCGCATTGGGGCGGGCCGCCCTTAATCCAGCCGGTAAGTATGGCCTCCGCGCAGCCGACGCCGGGCTTCACGCTGACAGCCCCCGCCGGGCAGTTTTTGACGCAGGCGCCGCACTCCATGCACTTTTTCCCGTTCTCGACCTTCACCGCCCGCCCCTCGGCGACGAAGACGCCGTGCGGGCAGACGTCGATGCACATGAGGCAACCCACGCATTTCTCCCTGTCAAATCCGAGGGTGGAGACACCCAGATAATCAAGACTCACGGTAATATCCTTCTCAGCGGAAAAATCCGCCACCAATCCAGGCTATAAGACCCGCCGCCGCCGCCATGAGCTGTACCGGCAGGAACCGCCTCATCTCCTTTTCAACCCCCGTAGGGGAGGTTATCGGAGTCGCGCCGGTAAAGTTCATCGCCGCGAAGGAGGCTACCGCCGTTCCCATGAGGACGAAGCCTGTTCTTTCCAAGATAACCATCGAACCGGAGAGGAGCAACGCCGCCCCTACGGTCGTGGCGAGCCCCGCGAAGATTCCCCGGACGGAAAAGGACTTTCCCGGTAGCCAGGGAAGGAGAAGGGGCGTCAGGAAAGCGCCCGCGAAAGCCCCCGCGCCCACGCTTGCGGCAAAAAGCCATCCCCGCGCCCACGCCGCTTCCGGCGACCATATTTCCTTTGAGATGCCCGAGAGGGCGAACCCGGCCGGAAGAATCCAGAGCGAATACTTAAAGAGGAGGGAAAGCTCCACGGGGATCAGTATCAGCCTCTCGACGGTGGTGAAGGTCACCCTTCTCATTGCTGGAGTGGCCTTTTTCCCCGCGTCGAGATACGTTTTCAGGTCGTCCGCCCTAACGGGGCCGTAGAAGACCCGAAAACCGCTCCCCTTCCTGACCTCGTGGGCGTTTACGCCGCTAGCCCCGAGCTGCGGAAGGACAACCTCCCGGTGGGCGACGATCCTGTCCACGCCCGCCTTTCCCATGCGGGAAAGAAGCTCCTGTGTCCCGAAGGTTCCCTTCCCCGCCGCGCACCAAACGTTTATCCCCTTGGTGTCGAGCGCAAGAACCCAGAGGTCCAGCCCCTTCCACTCCCTTCTGAGAAGGTCGAAGGTGAGCTTGTAGTTACAGGTGGCGACGAGGGGCGAGTGTTCGTCCGGAGAGCCGAAGGAGTACAGCCCCGGCACCACGGTGTAGCTGTCCCTTCCGATTCCGAGCCTTACCGAAAACGTTCCGAGACGGTCCCCGGAGGTAATCTCGTGCGAGACGATGGGGACAGAGCCCGCCGGCGTTTCGACGGACCCGGTAACAAAGGTCTGTTTGTGCGGCTCCCAGCGGCTTTCCCGAAGGTCAACCAAAGGAGCGCTGTCCGAATCCGCCATTTTCAGGAGGACGGGCTTTCCGGAGGGGACTTTCTTTTCCGCTCCGCAGCCGGAGTTGCAGCCGCAATCTTTTTTATCGCTCATGGTTATTTCTTTTCTCAATCCCAGGATTCATGGGTCAAGGATATTAACAGAGGGCAAACAACTTGTCTTTTCAAAAAGCGGACTTAACTTTTAAACCACAGGTTATTGCCAACACGGAGAGATACTATGGATTTACAGAAGTTTACCCAGAAATCGCAGGAAGCCGTCTCCGAAGCCCAGAAAACGGCTATCAGGATGAACCACCGCGAGGTGGACGCCGAACATCTCGCGTTAGCTCTCGTAAGCCAGGAGGAGGGGCTCATCCCCCGCCTCATGGACAAGATGGAGATACCTCCCGGCGACCTGAAGAGCAGAATTTCACGGGAACTCGACCGAAAGCCGCAGGTAACCGGCCCCGGCGTCGAGCCCGGGAAGATATTCATCACGAACCGCCTCCAAAAGATTTTCGTCAGAGCCGAAGAGGAGGCAAAGAAGCTTAAGGACGCCTTCGTCTCCGTCGAACATCTCTTTCTGGCGATTCTCGATGAAGGAGGCGATCTGGCGAAAGCGCTGGGCGAGTACAAGCTCTCGCGCCAGTCCTTCCTCACCGCGCTCCTTTCGGTCCGGGGCAGCCACAAGGTCGAATCGGACAACCCCGAGGCCACTTACGAGGCGCTTGAGCGCTACGGAAGAGACCTCGTCAGGGAGGCCCGGAGCGGCAAACTCGACCCGGTCATCGGCAGGGACGAGGAGATACGAAGGACGATACGGATTCTCTCCCGCAAGACAAAGAACAACCCTGTGCTCATCGGCGAGCCGGGCGTCGGCAAGACGGCCATCGTCGAGGGGCTGGCCCAGCGCATAGTACGCGGCGACGTGCCCGAGGGGCTGAAGGACAAGACCCTCTACGCCCTCGACATGGGCGCTCTCATCGCCGGGGCGAAGTACCGGGGCGAGTTTGAAGAGAGGCTGAAAGCCGTCCTCAACGAGATTCGCGCCGCCGAGGGGCGAATCCTACTCTTCATCGACGAGATGCACACCATAGTCGGCGCGGGCAAGGCCGAGGGCGCGATGGACGCGGGCAACATGCTAAAGCCCCTCCTCGCGCGGGGCGAGCTTCACTGCATCGGGGCCACGACCCTCGACGAATACCGAAAGCACGTCGAAAAGGATCCGGCGCTGGAGCGGCGCTTCCAGCCGGTCATGGTCACCGAGCCCACCGTGGAGGACTCCATCTCCATACTTCGCGGGTTAAAAGAGCGCTTCGAGGTCCACCACGGAGTGCATATTCAGGACAACGCCCTCGTGGCGGCTGCGGTCCTAAGCCATCGCTACATCTCCGACCGCTTTTTGCCGGACAAGGCGATAGACCTCATCGACGAGGCTTGTGCCACGATACGGACCGAGATAGATTCCCTCCCCTCCGAACTTGACCAGGTGAAGAGAAGGGTGATGCAGCTCGAAATCGAGGAGGCAGCCCTCAAAAAGGAGAAGGACAAGGCCTCCAAAGAGCGCCTCGAAGAGCTCCGGAAGACTCTCGCCGACCTGCGCGAGAAGCTTTCCGCCAAACTGGCGCAGTGGGAAAACGAAAAACGCGCCATCCAGAAGGTTCAGGCTCTTCGCGAGCAGATAGAGAGAACCCGGCGCGACGTAACGGTCGCGGAACGGGACTACGACCTTGAAAAGGCCGCGAAACTCAAGCACGGAGAACTTCCGAAACTCGAAAGGGAGCTTCTGGAGAAGGAAGCGGAAATACGCGAGGGAGAGGGAACGGAAAAACTCCTCCGCGAAGAGGTCACCGAGGACGAGATAGCCGTTATCGTCTCCAACTGGACAGGCATTCCCGTAACGCGCCTGATGGAGGGCGAGCGGGAGAAGCTTCTCAAGCTCGACGAGATACTCCACAAGCGGGTAATCGGCCAGGACGAGGCGGTGGGCTACGTCGCCGACGCGGTGATACGCGCCCGCGCCGGGATAAAAGACCCGCGCCGCCCTATCGGCTCCTTTTTGTTTCTGGGCCCCACCGGAGTGGGCAAGACCGAGCTGACCAAAGCCCTCGCCGAAGCTCTCTTCGACAGCGAGGAGAACCTCATCCGCATCGACATGAGCGAATACATGGAGAAGCACACGGTATCGAGGCTTGTCGGGGCTCCTCCCGGCTACGTCGGCTACGAGGAGGGCGGGCAACTCACCGAGGCGGTCAGGAGAAAGCCCTACTCCGTCATCCTCTTCGACGAGGTGGAAAAGGCCCACCACGACGTTTTCAACATCCTTTTGCAGGTGCTCGACGACGGCAGGCTGACCGACGCGCAGGGGAGGACCGTCGATTTCAAGAACACGGTTATAACGATGACCTCCAACATCGGCTCGACCTACCTTTTGGACGGCATAGACTCGAAGGGCGAGATAACCGAAGCGGCGAGAAACGCCGTCATGGGAGAGCTTCGCCGCCAGTTCCGCCCCGAGTTTCTGAATAGACTGGACGAGGTGGTGCTCTTTCGGCCCCTCACCCTGGAGGAGATTGAAAAAATCGTCGAACTTATGACCGGAAGGCTTCGCGGAAGGCTCGCCGAGCGTTCGATAACGCTTGAGCTCGCCCCGGAGGCGAAGCGCTTCATAGCGAAGGAGGGTTTCGACCCGGTTTACGGCGCCCGCCCCCTCCAAAGATTCATCCAGCGCCACCTGGAAACCGCCATCGGCAGAGCGCTTATCGCAAAGGAAATTATGGACGGCGCGAAGATAACGGTAACGGTAAAAGACGGCGACATCGCGGTCACCCATGAAAATCCGCCCAAACCTTGAATTTTAAAGGCCGGACAGGTAAACCTTGTATAATCAGGGTCCGTCAAACGGATGCTTGTTGCAGTGAAGGAACGAAATGAAAGCCAAATGCCCCGCGTGTAAAAAAATCGTCGAATGGGAAGGAAATTCCTGGAGGCCTTTTTGCTCCGAACGCTGCAAAATGCTAGATTTCGGCAACTGGCTGAATGAAAAGTACAGGATAGACGCCGTAGAGGACGACGAAGAGGTCGACACCGATATCCTCCCTGACAAGGGGCAGCAATGAAAGTTTTCTCTTCTACGGGAAACTTCGAGTGAACCATAAACCGGAGGTCTTTTAGATGAAGATCAAAACACTCTCAACCGCGCTGGCGGTGGCCGCGGCCTTTTTTGTCACCACCGTCGCCTCGGCGGCGCCCGCGCCCGACTCCTTCGCGGACCTGGCGGAAAACCTTACCCCCTCGGTAGTCAACATCTCGACGACCAAGACGGAGAAATTCCGCATGCCCTCCATGCCCGGCGGCAGGCTGGACCCCTTCCGCGAATTTTTCGGCGACGATTTTTTCAAGCATTTCGGCGGACAGGGCGAAGAAAACGGCAGCCGGAAAACGCAGAGCCTCGGCAGCGGCTTCATCTGGGACGAGAGCGGCTACATCATCACCAACAATCACGTCGTCGAGGGAGCGGACGAGGTCATAGTCCGCCTTTCCGAGGGTAAAAAGTTCGAGGCCAAGGTAGTCGGCGCCGATCCGAAGACAGACGTGGCGGTATTGAAGATCGATCCGGGCAAATACGTGCTGAAACCCGTAAAGCCCGGCGACAGCGAAACCGTGCGCGTAGGCGACTGGGTGCTCGCCATCGGCAACCCCTTCGGCCTCGGCCACTCGGTAACAGCCGGTATTATCAGCGCCAAAGAGCGCATAATCGGCATGGGTCCCTACGACAGCTTCCTCCAGACCGACGCCGACATCAATTTCGGCAATTCCGGCGGCCCTCTCTTCGACATCAAGGGGCGCGTAATCGGCATAAACGCCGCGAAAAACACTCAGGGCGCCGGAATCGGCTTCGCCATCCCGATAAACATGGCCAAATCCGTAATCTCCCAGCTCAAATCCAGCGGCAAGGTCACCCGCGCCTGGCTGGGCGTGATGATTCAGGACCTTACCGAGGAGATTGCCGACTCGCTTAACCTTACCGAACCCGCGGGCGCTCTCGTGTCGGACGTTCTCGACAAGGGCCCGGCGCAAAAATCCGGTCTTGAGCGCGGAGACGTAATCCTCGAATTCGACGGCAAGCCGATCAAGAATTCAAAGCAGCTCCCCTTCATGGTGGCGAGCCACGCCCCCGGCGCGGTTGTGGAGATGACGATTCTTCGGAAGGGCGAGAAGAAAAAGCTGACCGCGACGCTGGGCGAGATGGAGGGCGAGGCCGCCGCCGCTCAGGAAGTGGGCAAACAGACTATAGGAATGGTGGTTCAGGAGATAACGCCGGAACTTCGCGAAGCCCTCAACATCGACACGAAAGAAGGGCTCGTAATAACCGACGTGGAAGGCGGCAGCGCCGCGCAGGAAGCGGGACTTCGTCGCGGAGACATCATCATCGAGATCAACCAGACCGCAGTCTCCAAGATGAAGCAGCTCCAGGACGAGATAAGCGAAGCCAAAAAGAGCGGCAAAGGTTCGATACTCCTCCTCGTCAAGCGCGGCGAAAACACCCTCTTCGTCCTCGTCAAGCTCCCCAAAAAAGACAAGTAACAGCTCTACGCACTGAAAAGACGAAGGGCCTGCCGAAACCGGCAGGCCTTTTTTGTTCCAGCAAACGCCCTGCTCGGGCAGGGAAGTGTTACTCCAAAATGAACTCCCATGCGCACATGAAGTCCCTTTCGCCCTTGTCGGGCGGGCAGGCGACGCATTTGGCCCTCAGCCTGGGATCGACGGCTTTCGCGAACTCGGAGTATTCAACGATGCCAACCGCTTTGCAGGGGAAGGGCTCCAGTCCCTTTCGCGCCCTCGCGGACTGCACCCGGCACTCGACCATTCGGAAAACCATGCTCGCGTCCGTGTCCACGCACTCCTGAACGTTGAGTCTCGCGTACATCCTGTGCCGAAGGCATTCCTTAAGCGCCGGGATTCCGCCTCCGGGTTTAATGCCAAGGCGATCCATGATCCTCCGGGCTTCGATGGGCGAAAATCTCCGCCAAGCCTCGGTATCGGCGTGTATGGCGGCCTCCATCCCATGCGCCGATTCCACCGCCTGAAACCAGAGGCCATCGTGGGCGAGCCAGTTTTTGGCGTCGTCCAGAATTATCTTTACAAGCTCTTCTTTCGAGAGTTTTTCAAGAGCATCAATTCCTTCGGATGCCGTGTGCTTTTCAGCCATTCGGCTACCGGGCTCCCGCCTCGTGTACGGCCTCTACAACCGCTCGCGCCGTCTCAACGTCCGCCATCGGCATTATGCCGTGACCGAGGTTGAAAATGTGACCCTTGGCCTTCTTGCCCTTTTCGGTAATCTCGGCCGCGGTCTTCTTTGCAAGCTCCACCGGGGCGAACATGTAGGAGGGGTCCATGTTCCCCTGCACGGCGAAATCGGGGCCGAGCTCCTTAATGGCCCTTTCGATGTCGATGTGCCAGTCGAGGCCGATTACGTCGCCGCCGACCTCCTTGACGTGGTCGAGCATGAGACCGGAGCCCTTGACGAAGTTGATTACCGGGACGGATTTGTCGAGGCTGTCGATTATCCGCTTCGAGTGGGGCAGGACGTACTTTTTGTAGTCCGCCGGGGAGAGGATGCCACCCCAGGTATCGAAGATCTGGAGGGCCTGAGCGCCCGCCTTCGCCTGAGCGTTCAGGTAGGCGATTACGGTGTCGGAGACCTTTTCCATCAGGTCGTTGAAGAGATCGGGAGCGCCGAACATCATTCTCTTGAAGTTGGCGAACTCGCGGGAGCCCTTGCCTTCGACCATGTAGGCGGCGAGGGTGAAGGGAGCGCCGGAAAAGCCGATGAGCGGAACCTTGCCGCCCAGCTCCTTTCGTATCAGCTTCACCGCGTCGAGGACGAAGGGAACGTCCTCCTCGGGGTTGCAGACGCGAAGCGCGTCAACGTCGGCGCGGGTGCGTATCGGCTCCATCACCGGGCCGGGGTTGAAATCCACCTTGCAGCCCATCCCTTCGAGGGGAATCATTATGTCGGAAAAGAGTATCGCCGCGTCCACGTTCAGCCTGTCGAGGGGCTGGAGGGTGACTTCGCAGGCCACCTCGGGGATGTGGCAGACTTCGAGGAAGGTGTACTTCTCGCGCACGTCGCGGTACTCCTTCATGTAACGCCCGGCCTGGCGCATTATCCATACGGGGGTGGTGTCTACCGGCTCCCCTCTGCACGCTTTCAGAAATCTATCGCTACGGCTCATAAATTCTCCTTTTACTTTTCCCTGTTCATTCTGACGGGAACGTAGTCGCAGAAAGGTTCTTCCGCAAGATAATCCCCGGAGACGGCGTAGGCTCTCGCCCTGCACCCTCCGCAGACGTTGATGAATTCGCACTCGCCGCACTTGCCCTTGTAGGATTTGAAGTTGCGAAGGTCCTTGAAGAGCGGCGAATTCTCCCAGATATCCTTGAACTTCTCGGTCTTGACGTTGCCCGCCGACATCGGGAAATAGCTGCAGGGCTTTACGTTGCCGAAGCAGTCTATGAGGCAGATGGTCTGGGCGGCGATGCACCCCTTTCCTCCCCCGGTGGAGAAGGTCAGCGAGCGGCGCTCGAACTTGACCCCTTCCTTCTTCGCCATCTGCGGTACGATGCGGTAGTAGTGGGGCGCGCAGGTGGGCCGCATGAGAATCTGGTCCTCGTGCTTCTCCTGCTCGTAGTGCCACGTCAGAAGCTCCTCGTAATCCTCCTTGGAGATAAGCTCGTTCATGATCTCCTCGCCGCGCCCGGTGGGGACGATCATGAACATGTACCACGCCGTCGCGCCGAGGCTTTTTGCCAGCCTGAAGGTGTCGGCTATGTACGGCTGGTTTCGCTTGGTGAAGGAGGAGTTGACGAGAAACTTTATGCCGTGCTTTTTGAAGAGGCCGGCGGCGCGGACGGTGCCCTCAAAGGCTCCCGGACTCCCGCGAAAGTTGTCGTGAACCTCCGCGCTCGGCCCGTCGAGGGAGAGGGAGACCATCTTTATGTCGGCTTCCTTCATTTTTTCGCATACCTCGTCGGTGACGAGGACGCCATTGGTGGCCATGCACATGCGAAGGCCCTTGCCGGTGCCGTACTTCGCTATCTCGAAGATATCCTTCCGAAGCAGCGGCTCGCCGCCGGAGAGAACCATCACGGGCTTTGAAAGCTCGCAGATGTCGTCGATGAGTTTGAAGGCTTCCTCTGTGGTGAAATCCCCCTCCGCCGCCTCCAGGTCGGAGGAGCAGCGGCAGTGGACGCACCGTAAATTGCAGCGCTGGGTTGACTCCCACGCGATCCATTTCGGGATAAATTCGCTTTTCATATCTTAACCTTTGTTTTCTTTGCTTCCGAAGTACTTTTCGAGGGCCGCCACCATGCCCTCCACGGTGTATTCCTCTCCCATTCCGACCACGGGAAGGCCGAGGGAAAGGGCTTTCTTCTCGGTGGAGGGGCCGATGACTATGCAGGGAGCGAAATCCTTCTCCAGTTTCTCCTCTTCGAGAAGCTGGAGGTAGTTCACCGCCGCCGAGGGGGAGGCCAGCGTCACCGCGTCGATCATCTTCTGCCTCACGACCTGCAGGGCAAGAGGGTGCGGCTCGGGGCGGACGTTTTCGTAGATGGCCACCGTCTCGACTTTCGCGCCCATCTTCTCAAGCTCTTCGGGGACAAGTTCCCTCGCCTCCTTCGCTCTCGGGATGATAACCTTCATCCCCTTGAGGCCATCCATCTTTTTGAATTCTTCGACGATCGACTCGGCGATGAACTTTTCCGGCACCGCGTCGGCCCTGATGCCGAAGGTCTCAAGGCATTCGGCGGTCTTGGGGCCGATGGCCATGACTCTGGCCGCGCCGAAGACTCTGGCGTCCAGCTTGAGTTCGTGCAGGCGCTCGAAGGTGAACTCCACGGCGTTTGTCGAGGAGAAGATCACCCAGTCGTAGGCGAAGAGCCGCCGAAGGGTGGAGTCTATCCCGCTTCGGTGGCCGAAGGCGCGAAGCTCTATGAGCGGCAGCTCTATCGGCACCGCGCCGCGCTCCTTGAGCAGGTGGCAAAGCTCGCGGGACTGGGCTAAGGCTCTCGTAACGAGTATCTGCCTGCCCTTGAGGGGCGATTTCTCGAACCAGCCGAGCCTGCTTCTGGCCTTTACCACCTCGCCGACTATGACGAGGGAGGGGGGAGGAATAACTTCGTCCCTCACCTTTTCCACTACACCTGCGAGGGTGCTCTCGATGACCCGCTGCTCCGGCCAGGTGGCCCGGTGGACCACCACGAGGGGTGTGTCGGGCGATCTTCCGGCCTTTATGAGTTCCTCTACGACGCCTTCGAGCTGCATCATCCCCATGTAGATGGCGATGGTGCCGCCGAGCTTGCCGAGGGCGTTCCAGTCGATCTCCGGCCCCTCGCCTCCGTCGCCGCGCCGGTGGCCGGTAACGAGGGTCACGCAGGGGGCGTAGTCGCGATGGGTCAGGGGTATTCCGGCGTAGGCCGCCGCGCCCGAAGCCGCAGTGACGCCGGGGATAATCTCGACCGGTATGCCCGCCTCGGTTATCGCCAGCGCTTCCTCGCCCATTCTGCCGAAGATGGAGGGATCGCCGCCCTTGAGGCGGACGACCCGAAGCCCCTGCTTCGCCAGCTCGATTATCCTCTCGGTTATCGCATCCTGCGGGTGCTGCGCTCCGTGGCCCTGCTTCCCCATCTTCTGGAGAAGAGCGTCCTTCGGGGCGTATTCGAGGATATCCGTGTGGACGAGGTAATCGTAGATTACCGCCTGCGCCCTTTCGAGCACTTCACGCCCCCGCAGGGTGAGGAGTCCCGGATCGCCCGGTCCCGCGCCCACGAGGTAGACAAAGCCGCTCATTCCTTGTAGAGCCCCTGCGCGTAGACCTCGGCGAGTATCTCCCTCGCGCCCCTGCCCAGAAGCTCTTCGGCCAGCGAAACGCCGAGACTGAGCCCTTCGCTCTTGTTTCCGGTAATTTCGCCGGTCACGACGCGCTGCCCGTCGAGGCTGCCGACGAGGCCGCGGATGTGGATATTTTCTCCGTCAACCTCGGAGTAACAGGCGATGGGAACCTGACAGCCGCCTTCGAGGCGGCGTAGGAAGGCCCTTTCGGCCTTGACTCGCGTATAGGTCTCCTCGTCGCGTAGGGGGGCTATGAGAGCGTTGGTATCGGGGTCGTCCGACCTGCACTCTATTCCCACCGCGCCCTGACCGACGGCGGGAAGAACGTCTTCGCTGCCGAGATAGGCGCTGACCTTGTCCGCGAGGCGAAGGCGCTTTACCCCGGCCGCCGCGAGGACGATGGCGTCGTACTGCCCCTCTTCGAGCTTGCGAAGGCGCGTGTCCACGTTGCCGCGAAGGTCCTCGAAGACGAGGTCGGGGCGGCGGGACCAGAGCTGAATCTTTCTCCTAAGGCTGGAGGTGCCGATTCTCGCGCCCTGCTTTATGGTGGCGAAGGTGTCTCCCGTCGTGCAGAACCAGGCGTCTCTCGGGTCTTCGCGCTTCAGGATGACCGGCAGGTGAAGCCCGGCGGGAAATTCGGTGGGTACGTCCTTCATCGAGTGGACGGCTATGTCGGCGCGGCCGTCCACGAGGGCGTCCTCTATCTCCTTGACGAAGAGCCCCTTGCCGCCGACTTTCGCCAGCGGAACGTCGAGAATCTTGTCGCCCTTGGTCATTATGCGGACGAGTTCCACCTCGATGCCGGGATAGAGCGCTTCGAGCTGGTCCTTTACCCAGTTCGCCTGCCAGAGGGCGAGAGGGCTCTTTCTTGTTGCGATTTTAAGGGCGCGCTTACTCACGCGGTTCCTCCTCGTTGTCTTCAAGTTCGGAAAGGCCGAAGACCCGGCGGACCGAATCGAGCGAAAGGTCTATGTCGGGGTCCTCGGCGAGCTGTTTAAGGCAAATCGTCGGCTGGTGCAATATCTTGTTCACGATGGCCGTAGTCATCGCTTCAAGGCTCTTTTTCTGCTTCGGGGTCATCTCGTCGCCGAAGTTTTTGAGGGTCTTTTCCAGCTCGGAGATGCGTATGGCGTCGAACTGATCGCGGAGCTGGCGGATGGTCGGCGTCACGTCGAGCATCTTTATCCACTTGAGGAAGGTTTCGACCTCCTCGCGGACGATTATCTCCGCCTTGTCCGCCTCCTTGGCGCGCTCCTTCTTGTTGCTGTCGATTATTCCCTGCAGGTCGTCCACGTCGTAGAGATAGACGTTGTCTATCTGGTTTATGGCGGGGTCGATGTCGCGGGGAACGGCGATATCTATAAGGAACATCGGCCGCTGCTTTCTCAGCTTCATCGCCTCCTTAACGTGCGCCGCCTCTACGACGAGATGGGGCGCGCCGGTGGAGGAGATGACTATATCCACCTCGTGAAGGTGCTTTGTGAAGAGGTCGAAGGGCACCGCGGTGCCGCCGAACTGCTCGGCCAGCTTTTCCGCCCTCGCGAAGGTGCGGTTCGTGACCATGACCCGCGAGATTCCGTTTTCGACCAGGTGCGTCGCGGCGAGCTCGCACATCTCCCCCGCGCCGACGACCATGACCGTCTTTCCGGAAAGCTCTCCGAAGATCTTTCTTGCAAGCTCGACCGCCGCGAAGGACATGGAAACCGCCGCCTGCGCGATTCTCGTCTCCGTCCTCACGCGCTTGGCCGTGCTGAAAGCCTTGTGCATGAAGCGGTTGAGGACGAGTCCGGTGGCGGAGCCCTGTTGCGCCTTCTCGAAGGCGTCTTTCACCTGCCCGAGTATCTGCGGCTCGCCGACGACCATCGAATCGAGGCTGGAGGCGACGCGAAAGACGTGATGGACGGCGTCGGAACCGGCGTAAAAATAGATATGGGGGCGGAGCTTGTCCAGCGGTATCCGGTGATACTCGGACATGAAGCGGATGAGCGCCTCGACGCCCTCGTCCCTCGAACGCACCGCTGCGTAAACCTCGACCCTGTTGCAGGTGGAGAGGATTACCGCCTCCCGCACGCCCGAAAGACCGCGCACGGTTCTGGCGACCTCGTGGAGCTGGTCGGGGGCGAAGGCCACCTTCTCGCGTATCTCCACGGGAGCGGTTTTATGACTGAGTCCGACTACTGCTATTTCCATGCTTACTCTTCAATGAAAGCGAAATAAAAAGGCCGCCGTTAACCGTAAATGTGAAGGCTTTCGAGATTAGGCAATAAAAGCGGAAGAATGTAGTTCACGCCGAGGAAGGTGAAGATAACGCTGGCGAACCCGGCGATAGACCAGAGCGCCGCCTTCCTTCCACGCCACCCCACCGTCATCCTGCCGTGGAGAAGGGCGGCGTACAAAAACCAGGTTATGAGCGACCAGGTCTCCTTCGGGTCCCACGACCAGTAGGTTCCCCAGGCTTCCTGCGCCCACGCCGCGCCGGTTATAATCCCGATCGTCAGAAGGGGAAAGCCGATGGTGAGGCAGCGGTAGTTTATCTCGTCGAGGACGCCGATGTTCGGGAGCCGGTGAAAGAGGGAGCCCATCTTCTTCTGTTTTAGCTGGCGCTCCTGAATCAGGTACATCGCCCCCGCAGCGGCGGCAAGAGCGAAGGCGGCGTCTCCTATGAAGAGAAGGCCTACGTGTATCGGGAGCCAGCCGGACTGGAGAGCCGGGGGAAGCTCGATAATCTTCGAGGGAGTCACCGCCGCCCCGAGGAGCATCAACATCGCCAGCGGGGTGGCGAAGGCGCCGAAGCTGGGTATGTGGTAGCGAAGCTGCAAAAGGAGATAGAGCCCCATGATGCACCACCCGAAAAAGCTGTAGGACTCGTGGAGGGTGGTCATTGGGACGTAGCCCGCCTCTATGAAGCGGACCGCCAGGACGACGAAATGGAGCGCGAAGGCCGCGTAAGACAATCTCGCCGCCCACTTCCGTATCTCGTCCTTCAGGGTTATCAGAAAGGCCATTTGGCCGACGGCGGCGAGGAGATATACGACTATCGCCAGCCGAAGCAACCAAATATTCATGTATCCTCCAAGATCTCTTTCATCGCGTCCGAGTAAGCCCCCGGACCAAAAATCAAATCCGTCTTCGAGCGCGCCCGCTCGATCTCTCCCGCTCCGAGGTCGTTTGCGACCCCGGCTTCGAGAAGCTTTTTGAATAGCTCCGAAGCGGGCTCCTTTTTGTCTTCCGAAAGGCGGCGGCGAAGCCCCGAAAGAAGGGTTGCCGTGGTTTCCGCTCCATCGGGCACAGCTTCGGCCAGAAGGTCCCTGAGCCACGCCGAAAGCGCGGGCGAAGCGCCCTCCGTGGAGACCGCCACGGTTACCGGCCCCTTGCGGGCGACCGCCGGGACGTGGAAATCCGACCCCTCGGGGTCGTCGGCCACGTTGACGAGTGCTCCGAAGGCTTTTCCCGCGCCAAGTATGCGGGCGTTGGCCTCGCGGTCGCCGGTGGCGGCGAAAAGCAAAAAAACACCCTCGGCGTCCTCCGGCCTGAAAGGCCGCGCCTCCCACTCTATCCGCCTCTGATGGTGGAGCGCCTGTAGGTTACCAGACGCGCGAGGGGCGATAACGGTTACACGGGCTCCGCACTTTAACAGCCCCTCGATCTTGCGCTCGGCTACGCGGCCCCCTCCCGCGACAACGCAGCGCGCGTTTTCAAGATTCAGCAAAAGGGGGTAACGCATCTTCGGAGTTTACACTTCCCCGCTTAATTCTTCCAGCACAGAGGCGAAGAGCAGCGGAACCAGAATTTCATGCGGCCCGGTAAGGCGAATCCCCCTTCCGCCGCTTGCGGTCGGCCTTCCTGTGACGTTCACCCCCGGCCGGTAGTTCCTCACGAAATCGAGGTCCGCCGTGGTTATGGAGTTAACCTCGCGGCCGAGATTTCTCACAAGGGTCAGCGCCTTTAAAAACACCTCCGGCAGGATTACCGCGCTGCCGATGTTGAGGTATACGCCCCCCTCAAGCTCCCCCACCATCGCCGCGAAACGCCGAAAGTCCCGAAGCGACGCCCCGCCTATCGCCTCGCCGTCGGCCTCGGGGTGCATGTGTATTATGTCGGCGCCGAGGGCGACGTGCACAGTAGCGAGTACGCCGTTTCGGTACGCCGAGGCGAGAAGGCTCCGTTCCCTGTAGGGAAGCCCCTCCTCCCAGATAGCCTCGCCGACCGCTTCTCCGATTCCCTTCCCCTTTTTGTGGCCTTCGCGGATTACCCTGTTAAGCCACGCAGAGGTCTCGCAGGCCATGCCGAACCTGCCGCCGCCGAGCGCCTCGCCGACCTCCTCGGAGGACTTGCCCGCATAGGCGAGCTCGAAGTCGTGGACGATGCAGGCGCCGTTCAGGGCTACCGAGGTTATAATCCCTCGCTCCATGAGGTCGGCGTAAAGGGGCTGGAGGCCGACCTTGATGTTGTGAGCGCCCAGCGCGAGGGCGACGACCTTGCCCGACCTGTGGGCCGCAGCTACCGCCGAGGCGAGTTCGAGAAGCTCCCCGGCCTGCAAAAACCCCGGCAGGCTCCTCACAAAATCGGCGAAAGACCCCTTCGGCGAGTAAGGCGCTTTGAAGGTATCGACGCTGACCTTCGATTTTCGCTCCAGAATCGAATAGGTGCAGACCCGGCTGGCGTCAATTTCCGCCGAAGGGCTCAGCTTGCGCGACATCTATTTCGTTCTTTCCACGAAGAGACGCTCGACGAGGTCGCAATAAGCGTGTATCCAGGCGATGTGGCACTCCTGAATTCTCGGGGTCTTTTTCGAGGGAACGGCGAAGAGGTTGTCGCAGACCTCGGCCATCCTGCCTCCGCCCTCCCCGGTAAGGCCGACTGCCAGAGCCCCCTTCTCCTTAGCTGCAAGAAGCGCCCTGATCACGCTTTCGCTGTTGCCGCTGGTGGAGATGCCTAGCGCCACGTCGCCCTTTGCCGCGAAGGCGTTGACCTGCCTCTCGAAGACCCTGTCGTAACCGTAATCGTTTGCGATGGCGGTGAGCGAGGAGGTGTTCGTCGTGAGGGCTATCGCCGGAAACGGAGTGCGTTCGAGCAAAAAGCGCCCGGTGAACTCGGCTTCGAGGTGCTGCGCGTCGGCGGCCGAGCCCCCGTTGCCGAAGACCAGGACCTTCCCGCCGCTCAAAAGCGCCTCTACCGTGTCTCCGGCAAGGCCGACCGTCCCCTCCGCCGAGGACTCGAAAAAGCTTTTCAGAATACTGGCAGTCTCGCCGGCGTCGGCCAGCATCTTCCGGACATTTGCCGTGTCGGTTGTCTTCATGGCTCCCTGTAACCCCTGAAATGAGACCCGGTTTCGCCGTAAAAGCGGGAGATTATGAGGTAGGACCGCCCTCTGTCAAGTGCCCAGAGGTTTTAGCCAGCTCTTCCGCCTCCGAGACCAGCCTTGAGAGAACTTCCCTGTCCGGCGCTCCGGTCTTTGAAAGCGAGTGGTCGAGTGTATCCGAAACCTGGCAAGCCTGCCATTTAATTGTTTTGTAACCACCGAATATTTCAGAGGTTTGCGTGATGATGCGGGCCATCTCCGCAACGCTGAGGAGGCTTGGATGGACGGTCGTGCGAAGCTCTGCGGGCAGGCCGGAGCGGGCGATAATTTCGAGCGAGCGCCTTACGGCGGAGGGGTCCGCTCCCCTGCCCGCGTTGCGCCTGTAGGGTATCTCTTCGAGGGGGGCCTTGACATCGAGGGAGACGGCGGAGACGAGGCCGCCGGTTACAAGCTCGCCCAGCATCGCCGGGTTCGATCCGTTGGTGTCGAGCTTCACCTGCCAGCCCCGGTCCCTGAATATTTTGAGAAGCGAGGGAAGTTCCCGATGGACAGTCGGCTCTCCGCCGGTGACGGTCACTCCGTCAAGCCAGCCGCGCAGCGCTTCCATCCTCTCCAGCACCTCGTCGAGCGCAAAGGTGCGGTAGCTTTCGGGGTCGTTTACAAGCCTGTGGTTGTGGCAATAGGGGCAGGAAAAATTGCAGCGGGGAAGGAAGACCACAGAGGCCACCTTCCCCGCCCAATCCACGAAACTAGTCTCGATAAACCCCTTTACGGCGGGGAGACCGTTCATCAGTGCGCGTAATCCGACAGATATTTCTTGATGTTGATCGCCCCCGCAATGTGGGAGCTGTCGTCGAGAACGAGAATCGGAAGAAGCTTTTCGGCCACCCCGACGAGCCCGTGCCAGGCGAGGTGCGCCAGAGCGTCGGGATTTTCCGGCCCGAGAACCTCTATCTTGATCCCCAGAGCGTGAAGATCGAAGTTCTGCTTCACGTACTCGCACTTTTCGCAATGTTCCTTGGTAAAAAGAGTCATGACTGCACCCTCCGTCAGCAGTTCTTCGCTTCGTCCGACGGCGCTTTGGCGTCGAAGAAGCCGGTGTTTCTCATACGCTCGGAGAGTTCCCCGAGTTTCCCGTGGTTCCAGGAGCTTATCTTGGTGAAATAACCGGTTATGCGCGTGATGCCCTCCACCTCGTCGCTGCCGCAGCTCGGGCAGGTGTCCGAAAGGCCGCGCGAGGTGCGCCAGCAGGCGGTGCAGGTGGTGAATTCCGGGCTGAAGGCTATCTGGTCGTTAAGGGTGTTGGTGAAAACCTTCTTCACGAAATTCGCAAGGCTCGCCGAGGAGGGATGCTGCTCACCGAGCCAGACGTGGGTAATCGCTCCCGCCTCGATGAGGGGGTGGAAAAGCCCCTCGCGGGCCACCCTGTCCACCGGGCCGACCTCGCACCCGACGTGGAGTTGGGTGGAGTTGGAATAGTAGACCTCGCCCCTCGCGATGTCCCCCCTGACAACCCTCCCCGCCTCGGGGGAATGGTGCTTGAGGTCCAGCCGCGCGAAGCGGTAGGCGGTGGATTCCGCCGGGGTCTGTTCGAGGACGAAGTGCATCTTCTCGTGGCGCGAGAACTTGTCGGTGAGAAGTTTCATGTGGGCGATGACCCTAAGGCCGAACCGGAAAGCGGCGTCGCTCTCGTGCAGCTCCTCCCCGGTGTGAATCTTCACCATCTCGTTGAGTCCGACCATGCCGATGAGGTAGCTCACCCTGTGCATCCTAAGATAGGACTGGCCGTCGCGGTTCATGGTGAGGAGCGCCAGAGGGCCGTTTTCGCCCTGGCTGAGGAGCTTTTCAATGAAGGCTTTCTTCTCCAGGTGGGCGGTCCTCGCCAGCTCCAGCATGTTGGTCAGCTCGCCGAAGAGCTTCTGGTCGTCGCCTTTGGCCTTGTAGGCGAGGCGCGGCAGGTTGACAGTCACGTTCTGGAGGGCGGAGTAGCGCATCTTCCAGGGCTGCTTCGCGTCGTCGAGATCCTGCTTTTCGA
The DNA here is from genome assembly GCA_004322275.1 of bacterium. Classification (NCBI taxonomy): domain Bacteria; species bacterium. The sequence continues at coordinate 80,639 of SCTA01000007.1, read as the reverse complement.
GCTTGAAGGAGAGCCTGCAGCACTCCGATATCTTAGCGGTATCGCCGCGGTCGAAAACGTAATAGGTCGTCCCCTTCTCCGAGGAAACCTTGCAGATAAGGTCCAGAAACTCTTCGTGGCCCTCGGTCTTGAAAAACTTCTCGGTGATGTGGACAAGGGGCTTGGGGAAGAAGAAGGGCCGTCCGCAGGCGTCGCCTTCGAGGTAGCACTCGAAGATCGCCTTGACGAAGCGTTGCGCCTCCTTTTCATACTCGCCGTAGGTCTTCCCGGTGAACTCCCCGCCGGGGCCTATCGCGGGCACGTCCTCGAAGTGCTTCGGAACCTCCCAGTAGAGGTTGAGATCGGTGAAGATGGCCTGCCCGCCGCGCGCGACCGCCTGCTGGGAGAACTCGTAGATCATCATCTGGGCGAGCTGGCGCACCTCTTTGTCGCTAAGCTCGACAAGATAGGGCGCAAAAAAGAGGTTTACGGCGTCCCAGCCGATGGCCCCGGCGAAATTCGACTGGAGGGCGGCGGCGAACTTGACCATGTGGGCGAGAAGAACGTCCGCGTGCCTGGCGGGGCGCGCCACGGCGAGGCTGTTGGGGAGGTTAAGGCCGAATTTCTTGAGGTATTCGAGGGACTGGCCGGAGCAATAGGGACGGTCGATGAAGCCGAGGTCGTGAAGGTGAATGTCGCCCCTCATGTGGGCGTCGCCCACCGCCTGCGAAAAGACCGCGAGGAGCGCGTATTCCTTCTTTATGTTCTCGGCCAGCGTCAGATTGGTCGCCTCGGGGCCGTGGGGGACGTTGGCGTTTTCCTTGTTGTGGTTCACGAGGAGCTCTTCGACGTCGTAGAGCGGCATACCGAGGCGCGTATGCATCCTGCGCGCTTCTTCGAGCCCCATCTCGATCAGCTTGGCGTCAACCAGCTCGCGTACGAGCGGGGCGGTAAGAATCTCTATCCTGGAATTGAGGATGACCTGCTCGACGGCGTCGGCCACCTTGCGCGCGGTTCCCTCGTCGAGAAAGGTCTCCCGGATGAGGGTATCTACGATGTGGCGATGGCTCCACTCGACGATCTCCATCTTTGAGGTGCGTATGAAGAGCGCCCTGTCGGTCGCGCTGGAATCTTTGGAAGCGATGCGCCCCGTTATATCCATCACATCAGCCACGGTGAGACTCCTTTCGCCAAAAAAATCAAATGGTTAACCATCCCGCACCAACCCGAGATGTTGTATCGGAAAGGAATCTTACCACAACATATTGTGGAGAAAAAGGGGGCTTTGAGAAAATTTTAAATTGCTTCGATCCAATACGTTGGCTATTCTCGGGGTATAATTAATTATCAAAATTGTCCGTCACCTTTCCCGGCTGGAACCATCTAAATGACTGAAGAAAAATACAAAGAGGAGGCAGAACTCGTCAAAAGGGCCAGGGAAGGTGACTTTAGCGCCTTTGAGGAACTTGTGACCGGAACCGAGGCGAAGGTCTTCTCCCACCTCCTCAGATTGACGCAGAACAGTTCCGACGCCGAAGAGCTTTTGCAGGAGACGTATCTGAGCGCCTTCAAGAATCTGAACTCTTTCAAAGGCAATTCTTCTTTTTATACCTGGGTATACAGGATAGCCACCAACCACGCTTTCATGCACTTTCGGAAGCACAGGCCCGAGACCTCTATAGAAGAGTTGCCGCTGCCCTCTCACGAGGAACTGAAAAAGAGGCATATCCGCGACTGGGACATGGACCCGGCCGATGCGGCGCAAAAAGAGGAAGTCCGGGCAATTATGGAAAAGGCGATTGCGAAGCTGCCGGAGGGATACAGGGAAGTTGTCCTCATGCGCGACATGGAGGGTCTTTCCACAGCCGAGACGGCGGAGATTATGGGAATAAACGAAGGGGCTGTAAAAACGAGACTTCACAGGGCCCGGATTTTTCTGAGGGAGATTCTGAGCTCCCATTTCGGCCCCGAGGAACTCTCCACGACGGAAGGAAGCGATTCGTGAGCAAACAGCTTACCTGCAGGGAAATCCTCGAAAAACTGAGCGAGTATATCGACGAGGAAATTGACCCGAAGATTTGCGACGATATCGAAAAACACATGGAAGGCTGCTCGCCTTGCATAGCTTTTTTAAACACTCTCAAAAAAACTGTTAAACTTTACAATACGGCGGGCAAGGAAGTTTCCATACCCGATAACGTTCATACGAAACTGCACGACTTCCTGAAGAAGAACTGCGAATCGAAGAAATAGATATGCTTGACGTGATTTTGCTTATTGCCGCTGTAATATTCATTATCGTCATCGCAAAGGGCGGCGGCTGAAGCTCGTGTTGATGCGCCGGTCGGCGCAAATTCAGGACTTGTCCGAAAATAGGCTTTAGGGCAAGTCCTCAATAAAGGAGCAGCAAATGGCAAGTGAAAATATGCTTATCGTCAACGACACCGACTTTGAAGAGAAGGTATTGAAATCGCCCCTGCCTGTCCTTCTTGATTTCTGGGCGCCCTGGTGCGGCCCCTGCAGGATGATTACCCCGGTGCTCGAAGAGCTTGCCGTCGAATACAAAGGCAAGATAGTATTCGCGAAAATGAACGTGGACGACAATCCCGTCACTCCGAGAAAGTTCGACGTGAGGGGGATTCCCAACATGAAGTTCTTCAAGGGCGGACTAAACCTCCCCGAGCTTGAAATCATCGGCGCGGTCCCCAAGCCCAACATAGTGGAGAACATCAAAAAGGCCCTTTGATGCCCATCTTCGAGTTTCTCTGCAAAAAATGCGGCGAAAAAACGGAGATAATACTTAAATCGTCTTCGGAAGCCGGGGAGGCCCGCTGCCCGGTTTGCGGGGAAAAGATGCTTCGGTCTTTCTCCCCTTTCGCTACAAAAGGAAGGTCTTCCTGCGGCCATGCGCATTCCGGCGGCCGCGGCTGAAAGTGAAATTTCGGGGCGCGGTCCGCGCCCTCTTGCGATACGGCGGCGAAATGAAAAAATTCAGCACTCGTTTACTTTTTATCGCCCTGCTCCTCGTCTTCGTCCTCCCGGCGACGGGCTGTTCAAAATCGGAGCAATCCGGCCAGACCGGCGTAGCGGGGACCAAAGCCGGTCAACCGCCCCCCCCTCCCTTCGACCTGCCTTCGGTTTCAGGAAAAAGGGTCAGGCTCTCGGATTACAAAGGCAAGATCGTCGTCCTCGACTTCTGGGCGACCTGGTGCCCGCCCTGCCGCGAAGCTATCCCGCATCTTGCCGGGCTCCATAACAGGCTGAGCGCCAAAGGCGTCGAAGTTCTCGGGATGAACCTCGACCAGAATCCCGGCGAACTCGACGCTTTTCTGAAGGCCAAGCCGGTTCCCTACACCGTGGTGAGGACCGATCAGGCCACCTCGATGGCCTACGGCGTCTCCGGCATTCCCAGAATTTTCGTAATAGACCGGCAGGGAGCCGTAAGGGGAGACTTTCTCGGCTTCGACCGCTCCACGGCGAAGAAAATCGACACCCTCGTGGACTTTCTCGCCTCTGAATGATTGACACCCGCCTCCATCTTCCCGATAATCCCTTTTTCTCGGAAACAAGCGCACTCGGGAGTCAATCGGGGCAAATGAAAAGAATCCTTTCGGGCATCCAGCCCTCCGGCACCCTTCACATCGGCAACTATTTCGGCATGATGGAGAAGATGATCCGCCACCAGGAAAGCGCGGACCTCTTCTGCTTTATCGCCAACTACCACGCCATGACCACGGTGCAGGACGGCGCTACTCTCGCGAAAAACACCTTCGACACCGCCGCCACCTTCCTCGCGCTGGGCATCGACCCCGAAAAGACCACCTTCTGGGTGCAATCCGACATCATCGAGGTTCAGGAACTCACCTGGGTGCTCTCCACGATAACCCCTATGGGTCTTCTGGAACGCTGCCACTCCTACAAGGACAAGGTCGCCAAGGGGATTATCGCCAGCCACGGCCTTTTCGCCTACCCCGTCCTCATGTCGGCTGACATTCTCCTCTACCACTCCGACGTGGTGCCCGTGGGCCGCGACCAGAAGCAGCACATCGAGGTTGCGCGCGACCTCGCGATAAAGTTCAACAACTCCTTCGGCGAGACCTTCACCATCCCCGAGCCGGAGATTGACGAATCCGTCGCGGTAATTCCCGGCACCGACGGGCAGAAAATGTCGAAATCCTACGGCAACACCATAGACATCTTCACCACCAAAAAGGCGCTGAAGCAGTCGGTGATGTCGATAGTAACCGACGCCTCGCCCATCGAGGCCCCCAAAGACCCGGACAAATGCAATCTCTACGCGATCTACCGGCTCTTCGTCAGCGAGAGCGAGCGTGAGGCGATGAGGCAGAGGTATCTCGTCGGCGGCCTTAAGTATTCCGACGTTAAGAAAGAACTTATCGAGATAATCTGGAACAGGTTCGAGCCCAACCGCGCCCGCTACGAAGAACTCTCCCAGAATCCCGAAGAGATAAGGAAGATTCTGAAGAACGGAGCGGAAAAGGCCCGCGCCGTCGCCGGAAAAACCATCGCCGACGTAAGAAAGCGGGTCGGGCTGGCTTATTAGGCTTAAACAGGAACGCATAAAAGGCGACTGCGCGGTCGCCTTTTTTATTTATTGAAGCTGGGGTCCTGGGACCACATGGTCAAGGTAATGTATTTTGGGGCTGCGCTCACCCCTTGACTACGGCGAGGGGCCGGAGCCTCGCGACCTTTCTGCCGATCTTCGCCCCGCAGACGGCTTCGACGACGTCGTCTACGTCCTTGTAGGCTTCGGACATTTCCTCGGCCAGCGTCCCCATCTCCGTGGAAAACACCTCTATTCCCCTTTCGTGGAGTTCGCGGCTCACCTCCGCGCCCGATTTAAGCTTCTTGGCGGCGCTTCTCGAAAGCGCCCTCCCCGCACCGTGGCAGGAGGAGCCGAAGGTCTCGTCCATCGCCTCCTTCGTCCCGGCCAGGACCCAAGAGGCCCTCCCCATATCACCGGGTATGAGCACCGGCTGGCCGGTTTTATTGTAAATGTCCGGCAGTCCCGGCGCTCCGGGGCCGAAAGCCCTCGTCGCCCCCTTCCGGTGAACCAGCAGTTTTCTTTTCTTGCCCTCGACGTTGTGGGTCTCGAATTTGGCTATGTTGTGGCACACGTCATAGATGAGATTCATCCTGAGGTTTTCCGGGGACTCGCCGAAAAAATCTGAGAAAACCTCGCGCGTAACGTGGGCCATCACCTGCCGGTTAGCCCAAGCGTAGTTGGCGGCCTGGTTCATCGCTTCGAGGTATCTTTGCCCCTCTTCGGATTTAACGGGAGAGCAGGCGAGCTGCCTGTCGGGGAGAAATATCTTGTTCTTGACGACGGAGCGGGCCATCACTTTTAAAAAATCGTCGCAGACCTGATACCCGAACCCCCTCGACCCCGAGTGCAGCATGATGACGATCTGTCCTTCCCGAAGGCCGAAAACCCCTGCGGTCTTCTCGTCGAAAACCCGCTCTACCCACTGGACTTCCAGAAAGTGGTTGCCGGACCCCAAAGTTCCGACCTGCCCCTTGCCGCGCTCCAGCGCCCTCTCGGAGAGTATGGCGGTGTCGGAAGCGGGCAGCTTTCCACCCTCCTCGGTGTGGACGAGGTCCTCCTTCCAGCCGAACCCCTCCCGCACCGCCCATTCCGAGCCTCCCAGAAGGACTTTTTTCAGATTCGAGTAGGAGAGTTTAAGGGTTCCGTGAGAGCCGATGCCTGCAGGAACGGCGTTGAAGAGGTGAGCAGCCAGCTTCGGGACTTGACCCGCTACGTCGCTCTTATCGAGGCTCGTTCCCAAAAGCCTCACCCCGCAGTTTATGTCGTAGCCCACTCCTCCGGGCGAGACCACCCCCTCCTCCACGTCCATTCCCGCCACGCCGCCTATGCAGAAGCCGTAACCCCAGTGGGCGTCGGGCATAGCCATCGAGCTCTTGACGATGCCCGGAAGGCAGGCGACGTTTTTCACCTGCTCGACGGCTTTCTCCTCGATTATCTTTCCGATGAGCTTCTGGGAAGCGTAGATGACGCCGTCGACCAGCATCGCGCCCGATTTCGGGATGCGCCAGCGGTAATTGTCCAGCTTTTCAAGCTCTCCGATATCCATTTTTCACCTGTCGAAGACGGCGCGCACTCTCCAGAGGTTATCTGCGCCCTTTGAAAAATCGTAGTCGTGATAGGTAGCGGCTTTTATCTCCGTGAGGAATCTGTGGCGAGAAGGGTCGTATTTTTCTCCCCGGACCACGGCCTTTGCGCCCTCTTTTGTCAGCTCGACTGACTCGAAGCTAGCCGGAAGCCAGTTTTTAACGTAAATCAGATAGATAAGCTCCCCCAGCAGGGTGACCACGGCGTCCTCTACGTCCACTCCTTCCGCCTCCACCACCCTTTCCTCAAGCTTTTTTATCGTTCCGGGGTCGATAATCTGCGCCGTAAATCCTTCCATAAGAGCCAGCAGCGCCTCTTCCCTCGTATCTCCCTCCCCCATGACGGAGAGGTCTGCGGTGTGTTCAAGCTGTATCCATTTCCTCATGCCTGAAGATTACCTCCCAATCGGTCAAAAGTTAAATCCGCTCTTCTTTATTGATGTGCAGGCCGGTGATAAAATACTTAAGGACTGAAAAATGGTTGGGAAGATTATGGAAAACAAAATACGAAAGGCCGCGCTTCTGCTGGCGGGCGGCAGGGGGGTTGCGCTTACCGGCGCGGGAATAAGCGTCGAAAGCGGCATTCCCGATTTCCGCTCCAAAGGCGGTCTCTGGTCGCGCTTTGACCCAAACGAGTACGCCACCATCGGAGCCTTCCGCAAAAACCCCGCCAAAGTCTGGAAGATGCTGGAGGAGATGGATTCTCTCCTCGAAAAGGCGGTCCCCAACAGGGCGCACGAGGCGCTTGCGCGCCTTGAGAAGGGCGGCCTCGTCGAAGGGGTGATAACGCAGAACATCGACAGCCTTCATCAGAAGGCGGGAAGCTCCCTTGTGGTCGAGTTTCACGGCTCCACCCGCCACTTCATCTGCCTGTGGTGCGAGGGGCGTTTTTCACGGAAGGAGGTAGCCGGGAGGGGGATGCCGCCGCTGTGCGACTGCGGAAAGCCCCTGAAACCAGGAATAGTATTTTTCGGCGAGACGATACCGGGGGCGGCCCTTCACGCCTCGGCGCGGCTGGCGGAAAATTGCAGGGTTATGCTGGTGATAGGGACAAGCGCGGAGGTCGCGCCCGCCAACGCGCTCCCCCTCCGGGCGAAACGTAGCGGCGCGGCGATTGTCGAGATAAACGTGGAGCCTACGAGGCTTACGAGGGAACTAACCGACATCTACCTTGAGGGGAGAGCTTCGGAGATACTTGCGGAGCTTGAAAGGGAACTAGCGGCGATACCTTAAAGGGTTGTTACCCGTCGAGAATATCTTCCGGAATTAATACAACCTCCCTTTGAAGGTTTACCCCGCTCGCCTTGTAAACCTCTTCCTGAATGCGCTCGATGAGGGCGCGGATATCAGAGCCGGTGGCGTTGCCCCTGTTCACTATCCAGTTGGCGTGCTCCCGGGAGACTTCGGCGTCTCCCACCCTCGCTCCCTTGAGCCCCGCCTCCTCGATGAGTTTCCCCGCTGAAAGACCGGGGGGGTTTTTAAAGACGGAGCCGCAGTTCCTGTGGTTCTCCGGCTGGCGAAGGAGCCTTTTTTCGAGTTCTTCCCTCGCCAGGGCGAGGGTTTTTGCCGGAGGGAGGGGTTCCTCGTCGCTCCTCAGGCATACCCGCATCACCACCGCCCCCTTCATCTCTTTGAGCGAAGAGGCGCGGTAGCCGAAGGTCAGTTCCTCGCGCGAGAGCCTTTTCATCTTTCCGTCAGAGGTTATAATCTCCGCCCACTCAAAGATGTGAGACAGCTCCCCGCCGCCAGTCCCCGCGTTCATCCTGACCCCCGCGCCGATTACGCCGGGGATGCCGCAGAGGAAGACAAAATCGCCCCACCCCCGCTCGACGCCCGCCCTGCCGAGGAGCGGCATCGGGGAGGCCGCCCCGGACACCACCCTTCTGTCCTCTTCCTCAACCGTCACGTTCCGGAAGGCCCGCCCGAGAAGAAGGACGAGGCCGGGGAATCCCTCGTCGGCGATAATCACGTTAGAGCCCGCGCCGAGGATGAAGACCGGCTGCCCACGCTCTTTCGCCCAACCGAGGAGGGCGATAAGCTCCTCGCGGTTTTCCGCCACGGCGAAGTGGCGCGCCGGGCCGCCAACCTTCATGGTGGTGTGGCTCGCCAAGGGAACTTGGCTCGCTATTAAAGAGGTAACGCTGTCTTTTAAAAGCGCCATTTTGGCGGCTCTTCCTTTCACGTCGCCGGTCGGGTCCCTTCGGGAATCGGGTCCGGCGTCCTTGCATTTGGCATTCTTCTATGGTTTACTTCCGAAACTTCATGGGCGAGTAGCTCAGCTGGATAGAGTGCAGGCCTCCGAAGCCTGAGGCCGCGGGTTCGAATCCCGCCTCGCCCACCATCTTCTCTCGGCGCATCCTTTCCGCCCCCGGCATCGTCATGTCCTCGCTCAAGGGCTCGCCGTAGCGCTGCTACCGCCTCGCCCCTTCGCTGCGGGATTCCTTGCCGGGAACGGAAAACCGCGCCGTAAAAAAATCTTTGCCGGTTCGTTCCCCCTATTATGCTTCCGATGGTTCCGGCATTATTTATAATTCCTTCCGTATCAGCCTTTCAACCTCCGCCTTGCGGAAAACCGGCGCGATCAGGCTCCCCGGGGCGGTGTCTCCGCAGAGCCGGTGCAAAATCGTGTTCCCGGGCAGAAGTTTTATGAACGAAACCGCCTTCTTCGCGTACTCTTCTTCGGAAAGAGTCCTCACCTCTCCGTTTTGCCACATCTTTTCGATTCTTGTTCCGCGCACCACCGCAAGCTGGTGAAGTTTTACCCCCTCTACCCCCGAAGCGGCGATGAACCTCGCGGTCTCCCTTTCCTCTTCGCGCCCCTCCCCCGGAAGACCGAGAATGACGTGCGCGCATACCTTCAGCCCCCTCGCCCGCGCCCGGCTACAGGCGTCGGAAAAAGCCTCGGGGGAGTGGCCCCGGCCGAGCAGGTCAAGAGTCCCGGCGTTGGAGGACTGGAGACCGAGTTCCAGCCATATTTCACCGAATCGGGAAGAATAACCGGCAAGGAGGTCCAGAACCTCGTCCCCCACGGCGTCCGGCCTCGTCCCCACGCAAAGCGCTACTGCTTCGGGTACCGAAGCGGCTTCGTCCCAGACCTCCCTCAGCTTCGCCAGAGGCCCCCAGGTGTTGGTGCGGGGCTGGAAATAGACGGCGACCTTTCCGATTCCGCGGCCTCTCAGCCTTTCTACCCCGCTACGTATCTGCTCCCCGACGCTTCTTTTATCTCCGGCGGAGGGGGAGAAGGAGGCCGGATCGCAAAAGGCGCACCCCTCCCCTCCGTTTTCCCTGTTGGGGCAGGAAAAACCGGCGTCCACCGAAACCCTCCAGACCTTTTCGCCGAAAAGCTCTCTCCAGTGGTCCGAAAGGGATGGATAATTTTTATTCCGATCTGGCATCGGCCTCACGCCCTGACGATGAATTTTTATTCGTTTACGGAATGGTAACAGCCAATCGGAAGATAGACAAAATTATCTTGTCTTGACTGGTTCCCACAGATTGTGGTATCAGAAAAACATAACTCAATATGTTGAGTCCATCGGTGCCCGGAAGGGCATAAAAGGGAAGAGGGGTGAAAATCCCCCGCGGTTTCCGCCGCTGTAAGCGAGGACGAAGGGCCATAACGCCACTGGATTTATACCGGGAAGGCGGCCCCAAGGACGATTCGCGAGCCAGAAGACCTGCCGGACACGGACAAAAGGGCCATACTCCCTCGGGAAAGGGAGCGCACCCCTCTACAGAGCTTCAAAAACGGGAAGCCTGCGCAAGTACGTTGCGCGGGCTTTTTTGTTTTGTGCAAAGGAAATTTAAAAATATCTCTCCCGCGGTCGGTTCGGCCAAGAGCTGTCTTCGACTGCCTTTCATCCGGGGGAGGCCTTGAGCCTCCCCTTTTTTTTATATTACGATTCCTGCGATTTTTTAAGGTTTTTCTGGAATTTTCTAAAGTGCAGAGTAAGCTTTTTTCCATCCTCGGGTTTTAAGGGGGTTGGAGGGAGCCATGTGTGCCCAGAGAAGCGACAAAAGACATCTTCCCAGAGCTAACGTCGAGTGGGAGGTTCTCCTCGGCGAACTTTGCTATCCCGTTTTGCGCGCCAGAGGTTGGGCTCAGGAGGTCAATCCCCGCGGCTGCAAGGTCTTGTCGGACGAAACCATCGACAAGGGAGAGGCCGTGCGGATTCTTATGGCGGCGGGAAGCAAGCTCATGCACGTAAAGGGCAGGGTCATCCATGCGAGCTGCCTCGGCGACGGAGAATTCGAGCTCGGCGTCTCCTTTGAAGGAATGAGCGACAGAAATATCGCAATAATCGGGAAGTATACTTCAAAAGACTGCTAGCGTCCCGCACCCTGTCTTTTTAATTGTAACCCTTTTTTGAGGGGAATCGTCTAAAAAGAAACCCTCCAAAAAAAGGATATAGAATGTGCGGATCTTGTTTCGGGCCGGGATTCTTCGGAATGTGGTGGTTTCTGCTGCTTGTAATCGGTGTAGCCGGGGCGGCCGTCTTCTTCAGGAGAAAATGCGAGCCGCTTAAAGTGGTCATCGTCGAGGAAAAGAAAAAAGAAGAGTAATAAAAAACCGGCAATAAAAAAGGGAGGCCATGACAGGTCTCCCTTTTTTATTATCAAAGTTCCGTGAAAACGAACATCAGCCCCTGGGCCGCGTCTCTGGCGAGCTTTTGCAGATCGTCCACAACCCTTTGAGTGTAATCCCAGTCGGAATTTTCCACCGAGGAATACTTGACGAGAACCTTGCCCCCCCTGGCCTCTCTGAGGGTGTAGACCATAAAAATCTTCGAGCGGGGGTCTTTCAGCACGGGGTCTGATAGGAATTTTTGCCCCACCACCGAGACGTGGGCAAGCGCCTCAATCGAGAGAAGCTGATCCGCCTCCGTCTCGTCGGCGGCGACCCCCTTGAAGCGCTCCGAGTTTTTCACCGCGAGGGCGGCGCCCATCGCCGCCGAACTGGCTACGCGGGCGGTGAAATCCTCCGGAAGCCCCTCCTGCCTCGTCGAGCGCACCGTAACCGGCCCTATGTAGACCTTGCCGAAGGAGACGCCCTTCGCCTCCGGCGCCACGTAGGTTCGCTCCTCCGGTCCGCCGGGAACGGGGTTGTCGGGAGTGGCCGAAAGAGCCCTGTCGTTGCCGTACCAAAGGTGGTCCGCCGAGCAGCCCCAGAGCGCGACCCCGATAAGGGCCAAGACTGCGAATTTACGAAACTTTTTCACGGCAATATCCCTTCTGGAAAACGCAGTCAGATTTCTATTTGACAACTCTTTTGGCATTCATGTATATACTCGCTTCCACGGCGGGTGTACCCCCGCAGACAATTTGCCAGAGCCCTACGGGGCGCACAAGAAATATATTCCGGTGTAGCTCAATCGGCAGAGCACGCGGCTGTTAACCGCGGGGTTGTAAGTTCGAGTCTTACCACCGGAGCCATATTAGAAAAAGCCACTTCCAACCCGGGGGTGGCTTTTTTTTGCTTTCGGTGGCGGTGAGGAACTGCGCAGTCCCGTTTCAAAGATCATCAACAGCATTTCCTGAAGATTGCTTGTCTCAGATTATTGGGACTTTGTTTTTACGTACTACTTTACAACCTATCGTTTTAATATTATTATTTTCCGACATGATGTCGGATAAAACTTTTTCCCTCCGTCTAATCCCTGGCATCCACTCCTCATGGAGCTTCCAAATGAGCATAGTCACACCCAAGCAGAAAAAAGAAAAGATGAGGATGAGAATTATCCGTACAGCGGGTGAACTTTTCGAGAAAAAAGGATTCGGCAAAACCTCCGTGGGAGAAATAGCGAAGGAACTCGGAGTTGGCAGGACCACGATCTACGACTATTTCTCGGACAAAAACGAGATGCTGGCCCTTCATTTTGAAACTGTTATGGAAGATTACCTGGTGAAGGCGTTGGGCTTGCTAGCGGAAAACAGACCACTACAAGAGAAACTGACCGCTTTCGCGGCGTTGCAGATCGAGTACTCCATATATCATCAGCGCCTCCAGCAATTTTTCAGAGCTATATCAAAAACCTCGTCGGGCGGAACCCGCAAAGTAATCGCGAGGTTGCGAGAACGACACACGGAAATTTACAGAGCTATGAACGATGTAATAAAAGCGGCTGTCAAAGAAAGAGAGATAGTTGATTTGCCCGTGGAATTGCTCGTTCAGCTGATTATCAATGCGACTGCCTTCCCGCTTAAAAGCGCAGGTGACCCCGCACAAACCGCCCGGCAGGTGATTTCCATCTTCTGGACCGGAATCTCAGCAAACAGGTCATAGCTTGTTGGTGCCAAGGGAGAGGGAGCACATGAAGAAGAGCCTGACGTCTTTAAGAAACTTTTTGTGGGTTTTCGTAACGGCGATTTTCGCGGTCGATTTCGCGAAGATACTCATGGATACCTCGCTCATCGCGGGCTCGATGCACCAACAGATGATAAACACGTTCTTAAGATCTATTTTCGCCCTTTTTGAGCTGATTATGGCGTGCCTCATCATCTACTTCATGATTAAATACCCAGAACGGCGTCTTCGACTTTTATCGGTTTCCTTCTTTCACTACACATTTATTCTGTTTCTTCCCATCGCCTTTAAGGATTTCACCTGGATGGCGGTATTGTATCCATGGCCGCAGACCCTTCTGGCCTTCGACCCCAAAACTTCCTGGCTCGTATCCGCTTTGAGCCTTTTCGTCGGCTTCGTTGTAGTGCCCCTGCTAACGTTCAGGTGGGGGAAAAAAGGCTTTTGCGGCTACGTGTGCCCACACGGAGCGTTCTATTCCGAAGCTTACGGCAGGCTTTTCTCTCCGCCAGCCGGGAGACTGAAATGGCTGAGGACATATTTGCCACGGCTCTATTTTCTGTTTATGGCGGTTGCGCTGGCTTTGATCTTCCTCGTCCCATCCGCCCTCGATCCGGTTCGCCAAACGCAGAAAGTGGCGTTTTTTCTGGCGTCACAGATGTTGTACCTGGTCGTAGGAGTGCCGTTGGTCGGCGCCCGCTCTTACTGCACCCACTGTTGTCCGTTGGGCTACGAAATCGGGCTGATCCTCAGATACAAACAAAACGACAACGGATAAAGAAAGCCCCCCACCTTACAGGTGGGGTGTTTTTGCTTTCAATTCCCGCCGCTTCTGACACCGTGCCGACCAGGGTGTCCTTGACCCGGCTTGCCGGCATACACCCTAAGTTATATCCCGTATTATCTCCTTGATGAACGTCCGAGCGGCCCTTCTGAACACCGGGTACGGGCATCGCCTATATTCTCCCGGTCTGCAGAGCCCCTCAAATAAAAATCGGATAACCGGATTTAGTGCGACAGCCTGGGGGTTGACAAAAGCTTTGCGCTATGTGATATTGATAATCAATATCATGACCGAAGCGCGAAAGCCTCGGTTACCGTTATCATCATATATGAAGGAGGTGCTTGACGTTCACAGGCAAGATATCGCACGCGGCAAAAGATACCGATGAAGACTGCAAGACCAAGAGGGATCCCGGTCGACGTGCATCACTCAGCAGGATATGTTCTTTGAGGGATTGTCGAATTACGTAAAAACAGCAAAGATAACAGAGGGTTTCAATGAAAACGATCGCGATATTTATTGTGTTTTCCGCCCTGTGGGCAAGCGCGGCATTTGGCGCGCACCCGCTCATAACCGACGACACAGGCACCCAGGGAAAGGGAAAGTATCAGGCGGAGATGAACAGTCAATTCGACACGGAGAAGGAGACATCCGACGGAGTCGGGTTCAAAGAGACGGCTGGAGAGGCTGCTGCTGTAGTCTCGGCGGGCGTCTCCGAAAGCGCCGACATAGTCCTTGGCGTCCCCTTCGCGTGGAGCAGGGCCGAGGAGGACGGCGTGGTCTCGGAAGAATCCGGCCTCTCTGACATCTCCCTTGAGCTAAAGTGGAGGTTTTATGAAAAGGACGGCCTGAGTCTCGCCCTAAAGCCTGCAATCGTACTGCCCACGGGCGATGAGGCGAAGGGACTCGGAAACGGCAGTGTCTCCTACGGTGTTACATTCATAACGACAAAGTCGTCCGGCCCGTGGGAATTCCATTTCAATCTGGGGTATGCGCATAACGAGTACGAGCTTGCAAAAGACGAAGCCGCCAACAGAAAGGGCATATGGCATATATCTTTTGCTCCCGTCCTTGATGTCGCGGAAGGGCTGAAGGCTGTTGCGAATATCGGCATGGAGAGCAACCCGGATAATGCATCCGACACCCATCCGGCATTTATTCTCGGCGGATTGATATATTCCGTTTCGGATGATTTGGATATCGATGTTGGAATAAAAGCAGGACTCAATAAGCCGGAAACCGACACGACAATCCTCGCGGGCATGGCATTCAGATTCTAAAAGGGCCGCCCTAAAGACGTTGATCTGAGCGAGGGGGAGTGCATAATGGCTCCCCTTCGCCTTCTAACAGCTATGAATTAGGCAGACTCGTTCAGAAAATTGGCTGCGTTTCGGTGATTGGTCAGTTCGACCATTTCACAACGCCGAAATACGCGGTCAGAAGAACTACTGCGCCGAAAGCCATGCGGTACCAGGCGAAGGCGCAGAAGTCGTGCCTTGAGATATAGCGGATAAGTCCCCTCACCGCGAAGAGGGCGCTGAAGAAAGAGACCACCAGCCCAACTGACATGAGGCCCATTGCCCCGGCGTCAAAGGCTGCTCTGTGCTTGTAGAGGTCGTAAAGGGCGGCAGAGGTGAGGGTCGGAATGGCGAGAAAAAAGGAGAACTCCGTGGCCGCCTTGCGTGAGAGGCCGAAGAGAAGGCCGCCGATTATCGTGGAACCGGAGCGGGAGGTGCCCGGAATGAGCGCGAAACATTGGGCGAACCCCACTTTCAGCGCGTCTTTCCAGCTCATGTCGTCGACTTCCCAGACGTTCACGGTATGTTTGCGGTGTTCGGCCCAGAGGATGACGAGCCCGCCGACGAAAAAAGCCGTCGCCACGGGAGCCGGGAAGAAGAGGCGGGTTTTTATTAACTTTCCCAGCAGCAGCGCGAGGACTCCCGCCGGAACGAAGGCGATGGCGACGTTGAAAACAAAGCGCCGCGCCCTGGCCTCGCTGCCAACGCTCGCCAACGTGTGAGCAAGCTTTTGGCGGTACTCCCAGCACACCGCCATGATTGCGCCGAGCTGTATGAAGATCTCGAAGACGTCCCTCTGCTCTTTCCGGAGGAAATCGAGAAGGTCTCCGGCGATTATCAGGTGCCCCGTGCTGGATATCGGCAAAAACTCTGTAACGCCTTCCACCAGCCCCATCAGCAGGGCCTTTACGAGCAAGATCAAGTCCACCAGGTCAGCCTCTCAAGGGTTCAAAGCATATTAAAAAAGCCCGCGAATTACGGCGGGCTTTTCACTTTCTTTAAGCGCCTTTTGTTACGAGTGCCCCCCGACGTAGGTCGCCGAATGGGGCAACTGCTCTCTTATGTAATCCAGCAGGGCCAGAGGAGGGGCCTCGCCGTCGAATTCAAAGGCGAAGCCTATCATCGGGCGGTTCTGCCAGACGTATTCGTACAATACCTTGGCGACGACGCGAATCGTACCTTTTGGAAGCACCGCCTCGATTAGCGCAACCCTCCCCTCGCCCAGAAAAAAATCGCTGATGATAAGACATCCGCCCTGGCCGAGTTCGTACACCGTAGCCGTTGCGCAGTCCTCGAAATTATCCACCTCGAAGACCTTCGCTTTCAGATCGGTGCGGATTCTCGGAAAACGCCTTACAGGTGCGCTCACTTCTCCCCCTCCGTGACGTTCAAAAAGGGCGCTGTTTTAGAGCCGAATCGAAACTATTTTTTTAGTTTAGCACAAAGATGATTTCCGCACAGCAGGAAACCGGCCTGAACTTCTGTGGAGGTCGAGTTTCGCGCTAGAGTAAATATCGTCATAATTGTATTATCGCATCAAGCTCGGGGGCTTCGGCAGCCTTAGTCTGCCATTTTATGCGGTATTTCAGATGCCTTTGATAAGCCGGTAGATTTTCGATGACCCTGCAATCGTCGCTACTTACCCTGCCCAACCACGGCCGGGTTGGGGCTTTCGCCTCAGCGCTATTGCTTTGCCTGGCGCTTGCGGCAAAAGCTCCGGCGGCCGAGCCGGTTACCCGCGATATTCAAAAAATACGGGTCAGGGGCGAGGAGATATTTCTTATAAAAAACCACAAACCCTACTTCTGGCTCGGCTGTTACCCCGAGATAGTCGATAACTTCAGGGGACCGAAGACTATAGAGATCGGGGAAGAGATATCCTACGGCGGCGGCGTGGTGAGGGTCGGGCTGATACGCTACGTCAAGCACCCCGAGTGGACAAGCTCCGACGAAATAAAGTATGGCCGCCATGCCGGCGACTGCGCCTTCGAGATGGTGCGCAAATCGAAGGGGTTCAACCAAAGAATACGCCAGCACAGGACCGATTGCCTGATAATGACCGACGAATCGGTCCTTCCGCCGGACGGCAAATGCGACACCACCTGGCTCATCATACCCGAATGCAGAGAATTCATAGAGGAGCCCGCCGAAGAGCAGCAGGCCGAGCCGCAAACGGAGCAGACAGACCCAGTTCCAGAGCCCGCCTCACAACCGTAATCGTTACTACCGGTAAACCCTTGGATTTGGTGACAATTCATCTGACCGGGACTCTTCCGGAGCCTTGCTGTGCTTGGCCTGGCCTACCCTCTGGGCATGATAAATTCCCGTATGGCCCGAGAAGAGGTAACTCACCACGCATGCGATGGCCGCAAATATGCCGACTTCCGCGCCAAAGAGTTCCATAGCCATAAGGGTAGAGGCTATGGGCGTGTTGGCCGCGCCTGCAAAAACCGCGACGAAACCGATACCGGCCAAGAGCGGCAACGGCATCCGGAGCAAAGGGGCAAGCGCGTTGCCCAGGGTAGCCCCGATGTAAAAGAGCGGCGTTACTTCTCCGCCTTTGAAGCCGCTGCCGAGAGATACCACAGTGAAGACCATCTTTCCGGCGAAATCATAAGGCGCAACGGGATGCTTAAAAGCCTCTACTATGGCTGGAATTCCAAGGCCGATATATCGATCGGCGCCGAGAAGGAAAACCCCGGCAATAACAGGAATGCTGCCCAGCATCGGTCGAAGCGGAGCGTAGGCGATTGTTTTTTTCATAAACCGGCTCAACCTGTGAGTCGAGTCGGCGAACACCTTGCCGGTGACGCCAAATAACGCACCCGCGATTATCATCGCGGCAAAACTCCATAATGTTAAGTCGGGGACATGGGGAATCACGTAATGGGTATGCCGCACGCCCCAAAGCAAACCTGCCTGGTCAGCCGCTATTGCAGCGACCATACAGGGCATTATTGCATCGTACCGAAGCCGCCCGATCGCCAAAACTTCCATGCCAAAAATAGCGCCAGCCAGAGGTGTTCCGAAAACAGAGGCAAATCCGGCGCTTATTCCGGCCATAAGCAGGATTCGCCTGTCCTCGCGCCCCAGCCTGAATATGCGGGTAAGCTGGTCGGCAAGAGCGCCGCCCATTTGCACGGCGGTCCCCTCTCGGCCAACCGATGCGCCGAACAAATGAGAGATGATGGTTCCGCCCAGCACCAAAGGCACCATGCGGCGCGGAATCACCTTCTTTGGATCGTGGATTTCATCAATCAGGAGGTTGTTGCCGGCCTCGACATTCTTGCCGAAGCGAAAATATATCCAGCCAACGGCAAACCCGGCCAGAGGAAGGAGGCCAGGCAGCCAAAGATTGGCCTCGCGTGTTTCAGTCGCCCATTCAAGCGCGAAAAGAAAAAACGCCGAAGCCGTGCCTGCAAGAGCGGCCACTCCAAAGGCTAGCAACAGCCACTTGCCCATGTAGGGCAACATATCCATTTGTTCCGGATGTTTGGGGGTTTTCATGAGCGTCCAGCCGTGGCGCTTTGCCACATACCCGGACCAGGCGAGAACATATTTAAACGCATACCTACACCTTCCGCTTCAGAGGGAATAAATGCAGGCATCATCAGCCCCAGGGGCGGTTAATCGGAGGAATGCCATCTCCATTGCCGGTAGTGTAAAGCATGTCACCAAAGGAAATCAAATAGTTACTGGTTCAGGGACGCCATTTGTGGTATCGCTACGTTCCGCCAACTCAGTTGATGAGCCGTGTAGGATGCGTTAGCGTAACGCATCAATTCCCGTGCGTTAATCCCAACCGATGCCATCCATGTCGCCGCCGTCGCACCATTCGGAGGGATACAACCCTTCCTTTACGGATTTTGCGTAACGGGGGATTGGTGGACGGGGGATTGGTGGGGATTGGTGGCAGTATACTTAATTGCTCTCTCTGGACCAGCACACTTAATTCCCCTCCTTGTTCAGGGCCCTACATCTTAAATCTTACCGCTTCGCTCAGAAGGGAAGTGCTTGAGATGGTGAAATCGCGGCTGAATTTGTTGTCTTTTTTTTCTTCTGCCATAGCCAATCCGAAGAAGACCATAAACCTCTTGAGCATCCTCAAGCTGTAACACGACCTGAAAAGGGTTTCGGGCGGCATGAAAAAGTCCTTTGGGACTTCTTCGAGAACCATCGGGAAGGCCTTTAAATACAGGCTCTCGTAAAATTCGTTGCTGCGTGGCTTGTCGCCGAACTTCTTTACGGCACAGAGCGTGAACAGAAACGAGCTCTGCAGGATCCGCAATTTCGGGTATCCGTCCATGTACCCCCAGTTGAACTCCTTCACGTAGCCCTTCAGCAGAAACGGGTATACGGCCCCTTCGCCCTTTTCCGAGAGAAGTTGCTTGTACTTCCGCGTCAGGATGAAGCGCCCCTTGTACTTCCTGAGCAAACCGGTGATTTCGGCAAGGTGGCGGACAACGTTTAGCTCCTCGAAATCCTCCTCCCGGTTGATGCCGCCAAAGCTCGTTCTTTCGGCGTATTCAACCGGACCGAAAAATTCAACGGCCGTTTCCCGGCAAAAGTTGCGAGGCAGGTTACCCTTTGCCGTGCTCTTGAGACCGTTTGGCCCTGCCGCAGCCGCGATGAGGCCAAAAAGCCTCGCTACCGGCGCTGAACCGGAATCGTTTACGGTTTCCGGGAAGACGACGAGGTCCGGGGAGTCGAACGGGAAATAGAGGAACCGATACATCATCGACGGCGTCAACCCGAGAAAATCATCAACCGGGGTGTCGTTGACCTTCGCCATGTACCTGTCCACGAAGGCTTGCGCCTCTTCAAGTGTGTCGAAATCCTGCTCTCGAAGGAGTTTCTTGAGACCATCCACGTAGCTGTTCATGGCTTTCCCCAGTCAAGTTACCGCATTAAGCGATTTATATTGCCGCAAGATTATCATATCGCCTCCGTTTCCTAAAATCTTGAAATCCCTCTTGGATAGTCCCATATTGGGGACCCTCTATAAAGTGGAAGATGTCGCGGGTTACCCCCCTACCTCCCCCTCCTCTTTATCAACCCCTTGTACCGCTGGCGTTCGTCGCGTTCACTTTCTTCGAGGGCTTCGCTGACTTTCTTTTCGCGGGTTTCCATGGCGGGGATGAGGATGCCTTCGAGGGCGTTGATACGCCGGGAGGTCTTGCGTATCTCTTCGCCGAGGTTTCTTAGGCGTATTTCGCTGGCGGCGGTTTCAAAGATGAGTTGCAATAGCTCTTCAAACTTCCCGGCCGCCAGGGATACCTCGACGCCCGCGCCGTCGGGGTCGAAGCCGCGCCCGCGAAACTCTCTTCGTATCGCGGCGGGCTGAAAGGTGGCTACCTCCACTCCCCAGATGACCTCTTTCTTTACGTCGAGGGCCAGCTCGCGCCTTGCGGCCCAGCCGTAGGTGGCGAGGCCCGAGAGCCCTTCGGCGGCGAGCGCCCCGGCAAGCGGCCCGGCGGCTTCTCTT
Organism: bacterium; assembly: GCA_004322275.1. NCBI lineage: Bacteria > bacterium. The sequence continues at coordinate 60,642 of SCTA01000007.1, read as the reverse complement.
CCGGCCTTCTCCATCAGGTCGTGATACCTTACCCGCTCGGTGACGTGACTTAAAAAGGTTCTGACCAGCGCCTCTCTCTTCTTTTTGAGCAGCGAAAGCCCCTCGCCAGCGAGGATTATCCTCCGGCGCACCTTTAACAGGTTCTGCCTTGTCGAGGGGAGCCTCTCCATCAGACCTTCTTGCCTTTCCGGTAGGGGGCGAGCATCTCGGGGGATATCCTGTCGAGGAGCGAATCGTTGAGCTTGGCGAAAAGCCCCATCGCAAGCTCTATCCCCTCTTTGAGGGTGCGCGGCTGGTCTTTCTGGTTCAGCACCTCTTCCTCGAATTCGACGGAGAAGCCAAGGAGCGAGCGCTCGTAGGGGGAGAGGTTGTCCCTGCCGACCAGCTCGGCCATGCGCCGCACTTCGGCGGCGCGCGCGTAGAGGGAGTAGAGCTGGTCGCTTACCGCCTTGTGCTCGGGATAGGTGGATTTGCCCGCAACCTTGTCCATCAGGCGCGAGAGCGACGGCAGGGGGTTTATCGGCGGCCTCACTTCCCTGCGGAAGAGCGAGCGGTCGAGGACTATCTGCCCTTCGGTGATGTAGCCGGTGAGATCGGCGATGGGGTGGGTTATGTCGTCGTCGGGCATGGTGAGTATCGGAATCTGGGTCACGGAGCCCCCCTTGCCGCAGATTCTCCCCACCCTCTCGTAGAGCCCGGCGAGATCGGTGTACATGTAGCCGGGGTAGCCGCGCCTCCCCGCTATCTCCTCGCGCGCGGAGGAGACCTCCCGGAGCGCCTCGCAGTAGTGGGTCATGTCGGTGAGTATGACGAGTACGTCGAGCCCGAGGTCGAAGGCGAGGTATTCCGCCGCCGTGAGGGCGCAGCGCGGGGCGAGAAGCCTTTCGATGACGGGCTCGTCGGCGCGGTTGAGGAACACTACCGTCCTGTCCAGCGCCCCCTCCCTGGTGAACTTGTCGAGGAAAAACTCGTATTCGCGGTGGGTTATGCCCATCCCGGCGAAGACGACGTAAAGTTCCCTCTCCGAGTCGTCGAGATTCGAGGCGTTGCCGACGATGAGGGCGGCGAGCTCGTTGGAGGGCAGCCCCGCGCAGGAGAAGATCGGCAGCTTCTGCCCCTTTACGAGGGTGTTCATCAGATCGATGGCGGTCACGCCCGTCTCCACGTACTCGTCCGGTACCTCCCTGCACACCGGGTTTATCGCCGCGCCGGTTATCTCCCTTTCAATCGACGCGGGGTAGAGGGGCAGGCCGTCGAGGGGCTTTCCCTTGCCGTCTAGGATGCGCCCGAGCATGAACTTCGACACGGGGAGCTTCTGCACCTCGCCGCTGTAGCGAAGCGCCGTGCCGGTCACGGAGACGCCGTGGGTCGAGCCCAGCACCTGCATCACCACCGTCTCTTCGGAGAGATCCAGCACCTGCCCGTAGAGGGTCTCCCCCGCCACCGTGGTTATCTCGACGATAGCGTTGTAGACCACGTCGCTCTGCCTTCTGGCGAAGAGGAGCGGCCCCTTGACGCCCGAGACGTTGTACCAGACGCTATCTACGAGCTTCTCACGGCTCATTTTTTTCCCCCGCTTTCCGGCTCGAACCGGAGGCGCCTAAGTTCCTCCATCGGCAGCAGCTCGACCGGGTCCTCGAAATCCTTTTCCCCGGAGGAGAGGTGCGAGAGCGCTTCCCTGTAAGCTCCGAGAAACCGCTCCATCATCCGGCCGGTCTTGGCGGGAGAGCACCTGGTATCGACTGGATGGTTGTAGTCCTGGCGCAAAAACCCCTCGCGGATCGCCTTCCCAACGTTCATGAGCAGCTTTTCGCCGTCCTGGAGGGAGTTGTAGCCGACGAGCTGGGCGATGTCGCGGACGGAGTTCTCCCTCTCAAGGATTTTCCCCAGCTCCTGAACGTTTTGCCGCCAGTCGCCGCCGTCCGCTTTCTCCCACACCGGGTAGAGGCTCTCGCGGTAGAGGCTGAAGCTCTCCAGCCAGTTGACGGCGGGATAGTGGCGCTGCGACGCCAGATCGGGGTCAAGCGCCCAGAAACAGCCCGCCATGCGCAGGGAAACCTGGGTGACGGGCTCCGAGAGGTCCCCGCCGGGGGGACTAACCGCCGAAACGACGGTGAGGGAGCCGGTGGAACCGCCGCCGAGGCAGGCGACCCTTCCGGCGCGCTCGTAAAACTGGCTGAGGCGCGAGGAGAGGTAGGAGGGATAGCCCTCCTCGCCGGGCATCTCCTCCAGGCGGGAAGACATCTCGCGCAGCGCCTCCGCCCAGCGGGAGATGGAATCGGCGAGAAGAACCACCCTGTAGCCCATGTCGCGGTAGTACTCAGCCATCGTTATCCCGGTGTAGAGGGAAGCCTCGCGCGCAGCCACCGGCATGTTGGAGGTGTTGGCGACCATTATGGTGCGTTCGAGAAGGGGCCTTCCGGTGGCGGGGTCTTCGAGTCTGGTGAAATCGCTGATGATCTCGCTCATCTCGTTGCCGCGTTCGCCGCAGCCGACGTACACGACCACGTCAACGTCGAGGTTTTTGGAGAGAGCGTGCTGGAGCACCGTCTTGCCGGTCCCGAACCCTCCCGGCACTACCGCCACCCCGCCCTTCGCCAGAGGGAAAAAGCAGTCGAAGATGCGCTGCCCGGTCACGTGCGGCTCGGACGGGCTGAGCTTTCGCTCGTAGGGCCTCGGAACCCGGCAGGGCCAGCGGGAGGAGAGGTGAATCTCTTCGCCCGAGACGAGCCTGCAGACGGCATCCCTGAGGCCGAAGGGCCCTCTGTAAAGTTCCTTCACCACTCCGGAAAGCCCCGGCGGGCAGGTGATTTTGTGGACTATCGCCGGAGTCTCCGGCGTGGTGGCGATTACCTCTCCCGGAGCCACTTTTTGCCCCGGCGTGACCAGAAATTCTAACTCCCACTTTCTGGAATCCTTCTCGAAGCCGATGCGCGCCCCCCGGCCGATGAAATTGCCCTCAATCTCCGAGAGGGTCTTGAGGGGGCGCTGTATGCCGTCGAAGATCATCCCCAGAAGTCCCGGCCCGAGGCAGACGTTGAAGGGGCTGCCGGAACAGTAAACCGGCTCCCCGATGCGGAGCCCCTCCGTGCCCTCGTAGACCTGTATGGTCACGGTATCTTTCGAGATGGCTATGACTTCGCCGGTGAGGCGGCTATGTCCCACCTCGACCCTGTGGTTTATCCCCGCGCGGGGAAGGCCCGACGCAGCTACGACCGAACCGGCCACCCTGACGATTCTTCCCTCTTCCAAGTTCAGGTCCTCAGCCTTATGCGGTAACCGATCGCCCGGGACAAAAGCGCCGTCAGAAATTCCTCGGTTCTCCCCTCCCCCCTGCTTTTGGGATCGGGGAAGGGAACCACCACCGGCAGCGCCGACCGCTCTATCTTTCTCGTCATGGACACTCCCAGCCCTCCGAGAAACCTGTCGTTAAGGGCCACCAGACCGACTGACTTGTCCGAAAGACAGCGCGAAAGCGCCTCTCTCGCCCCGTCGGCGTCCGAAACGGTTTCCACCTCGACTCCGCCGAGAGCGAAGCCGCCGGAGGTCTCCCTGTCGGTTATGACCACGTAGCGGTACATTCAGCCTCCGCCCCCGGCGATTATGAGCTCTTCGCCGATGCGCTCCCGCCCCATGCCGAAATTGACCCCCCAGAGTATTAGCCGAAGGTCAACGGCTTCGGCGGCCCTCGTCCAGAGATAGCCGACGAGAATCGCCGAGGAGAGCGGATTCCCGGAGATAAAGCGCATCTGGCGGCGCCAGGAAATTTTCGCCGTGAGGGCCGCCGCACGGAGGTAATTCTCCTCCTCGATGACCCTTGCCAGACTCTCTCCCGCCGCCTTGTACCTCTTCCTTACCGCTTGCGCCAGAACCTGGCGCGCCTTCTCAGAGGAGGAGGGTTCGCCGGGAAGCTTCACCGTCCATGCTCCGCCGGGTATTGTCAGCTTCTTTTCCCGCGGTTCCCCTGAGGCGAGGGCGAGAAGGACAGTTTTGAGATTTTTCGCGTCTATCTCCTCGCGCAGGGACAAAAGCGCCGGACTCCAGAATTCCTCGCGCTCACCCTTTTCTTCGAGCCCCCTAAGCGCCTCGCGGTAGAAGCGCCGGTCGACCGAGTCCTCCAGCGACGCCACCTCCGAGCGGTACCTCCTGTCCTCGCCGAAAGACTCCCTCAACTGGCCCGCGCTCAGCACGCCGAGGAGGAGGGCCCTCTCCGCCCCCTCCCGCAGGGTCCGTGAGGAAGCTATCTCGCGCCACACCGCCTCTTCGACCCAGCCCGCCTGCACCAGCGAGCCTTGAATCCTTTCGGCGCTCTCGTGGGAGTGAAGTCCCCTTGCGACAGCCTTCATGTTCCAGGCGTCCCACCTCGAAAAGAGGAAGGAGGCCGGGGACGCGGAAAGCTCGGGAGAAAAGCCTCTGACGGCTTTCAAATCCTCCCTCAGCGTCTCCCCCACCGCCCTCTCGATGAGGAGCGCCGTGTCCTTTTCGAGATAGCCAAGGCGCGAAAGGTGGGGTCCGTAAAGGGTGTCCGTGAGCTGTTTCCTGAGTTCCTCCACGGAATCCAGCCGGGAGAGCTCGCGGAGCTTTTCGGGGCCGAGAAAACGCGATTTTCTCCCACGGAGCCTCGCGTTCAGGTAGTCGGCCGGCTCAAGCAACCCCGCCCTCCAGAATCACCGACGCAAGTTTCCCCCTCCGGGAACGAAAGTAGCTTTCCACGACGCTTTCGAGCGACCACACAAGAACCCTCGTCCCGTCGCCGGAGAGTATCGTCACCCTCTCCTCCCGGACCTCCTCAAAGGAAAAGACGAAGCCGCCGGAGGAAACCGCCAGCCCGGCCGCCTCGGGCGGTCCCTTTACCAGATACTGCCCCTCCGGAAGATCGCGGTGAACCTCTTCCCAGAAGGAAAGAAGAAGCCGGACGCGCTCCGGCCGGGGAAGGCCGCTTAGAATTCCGAGTGCCGCCGACCGTATTTTTTCCAGCGCCGTTTCAAATGATTTCGAGAAAGCGGCGTTTCTCTCGGCCCACCGGGTATCTCCCCCAGACAGGGACGGCGCCGGCGGCCACGAGACGGCGATCTCGCCGGCGCGGGCGCGGGCCTCCGAAAGTATGGCCTCGGCCCTCTGCCTGGCCTGCGCCTCTATCTCGCCCTTTTCCCGCTCGCCCTCGCGGGTTACGACGGCCAAGAGCCCTTCTTCCATGACTAAGGACACTAGAGCATCAGGATGATCATGGTCGCGACGACGAACCCGAGGATGACCATAGTCTCGGGTAACGCGACGAGTACGATGATAAAACCGCTCACCTCAGGCTTTTCCGCCATCGCCCCGGCGCCGGCCGAGCCGATGCGGGACTGCGCCCACCCCGTCCCTATGGCGGCGATTCCCACCGCCAGCGCCGCTCCGATTGCGATAAGTCCTTTTTCAGGCATTTTGCTTTCCTTTCCCGAAGGGGCGGAACTGCCTTCCGCCGTATTCGTAGAAGCGGGGTAGAAATTCAACCATGTGGAGGCGAAGCCCCTGAATGGCCGGGCCAAAGAGGCCCAGGACCATGTTGATCCCGTGGAGGACGACCACCACCGCCACGGCGGCAGCCACGTTTCCAGTGGCTCCCGCCAGTTTGTTCGTCACGAAGGCGAGCGCCGCGCTCGCTATGCCCAGAGCCATCAGGCGGGCGTAGGAGAGGATGTTGCCCAGCGCCGTGACCAGTTCGAGGACGGCGATTATGCCTTCCAGATATATTAGAACCGCTATGCAGACTATGAGGAAGACCACCGCGCCGAGCCAGGCCCCCCTGGGCAGATAACCGGCCAGAGAGCCGAGGATGAAGAAGACCGCGCAGAGGGCGGCTATCGAAACCGCCATCGCCGCTGCCCTCTTCCCGGCGCGGTCCCTAAGCCTCTGTGCAATGGCGAAACAAAAGCTCAGAAGGACGTGGACCACCCCGACGACGAGCGAAAAGACCAAAAGCGAGGTCGCCGCCTCCAGCCTACCCTGCCAGAGAGGCCGCAGGCCAATAGAATGGCCGAAACTTCCGAACAGTTCCCCGAAGACGAAGCCGAAAAAGACCGCGAAGACGCTGGAGAGGGAGAGCAGCGTCGCAATATCCCTTCCGAGAGCGGTTTTCCTGTATTTGAGGAAAACTCCGAGGGCGAGGAGGAGCCCGATCGCCCCGTAACCCACGTCGCCGAGGATGATTCCGAAAAAGAGGGGAAAGCTCAGGGCCATCAGCGGCGTCGGGTCTATTGTCCCGTAGCGCGGCAGCGGCAAAATCCGAAGCATCCTCTCGAAGGGGCGGAAAAACCCCGGATTGGAGAAGGAAACCGGCACCTTCTGCCTCTCTTCGGAGGTGATTTCGATCTCCGTGACGGTTACGTCGTCTCCGAAGCGGTCGCCGAGCACCCTTTTCAGTCCCGAAAGGTCCTTTTCCGGCAGGTAGCCCTCGCAGACGAAGAGGAAGCGGGTGCAGGACATGCCCGAGGCGACCTCGCTCTCCTCTATCTCCCGGCGAAGCCTTTGCCTCTCGCAGGTTATAAGCGGCGAGTACTTTTTCCGAAGTCCGTCAAACTCCAGCCGTATCCCCTCAAGGGTGGCGGGAACCTTTGAAAGTTGCTCTTCCACCAGAGTAAGCGCGTTGAAAAAGGGGAGATGCTCGTAGCTTTTGGGTAGCCGCATTTCGTGGATGTTTTTTTCGGCGAGGAGAGAGGCGACCGCCTCGGCGGAGGCCGGCGGAAAGAGGATGACCACTCCCAGGAGGTCTTCGTCGAGAAACCTCCAGAGGAGCTGGTAGCCGCCGCCGGTAATCTCTTCGAGCTTTTCACGCAGCGCCGGAAGGAGCTGATCCCTGTAACGCGCCTCGACGGTGACTCCCATCGCCCGTACGTGGCGCATCTCCCCGAGATCGCGCATGACCGGCCCGAAGACGCTGGCCAGTTTCCGGTAGCGTTTGGCCAGCGCGAGGTCTTCTTCGAGTTTTTCCTTCTCCGAAGACAGCTTGCGTATCCGCTCCAGGTCGCGGTGCAGTTCCTCGCGGCTGATTGAAACGTTTTCTCGGGGGCAATAGGGCGCGGCTTCGACGCCGAGCAAAGACCCCGCCTCCTCGATGAGGCGAAGCTCGTCGCGCAGTTTTTCCGAACGGGCTCGGGAGGCGGCGTCCACCTCGCAGGCGGTAAAAAGCTCGCTTTCGTTGAAGCCGTCTATTGTCCTGTTCCGGACAGGAGAAAGATGGACAAGCCCCGCCTCACCGAGCACGGCGAGGAACTCGCCCAGAAGGGGTTTTTTCCCGAAAACTCTTACCTTGGACATCGGCTCCAGCAAAGCCGGTTCTCCCGACGGTCCGCTATTTAGACTTGAAGTCTTCTCCGGGAAAGATGTCCCGAAGCGCTTCCAGTGCGAAACCGTCAATAACTTCACCGGGAAGATTCAAAACCCGCATCTCGAGGGCGTGAATCTCCCGAATCCTGTCGTCTGAACGCATCCTGGCCCCAAGCGCCCTCTTCTCGGCTATCTTCTCGCCCAGCTTCCTTCGCTCCTCCGCGGCCCTGGCGAGAATTTCAAACGCTTCTTTTCTGGCGCGCTCCTCGATAAACTCAGCCTCGGACCTGGCCCGCACAAGCTCGGCTTCGATCTCGCGCTCTTTTTGCGCAATCCGCCTGATAAGGCCGCCGGGGTCTTTTTCCGAAGCCATTTGAACCTCCACTTACAAACTTATATTACTACCATTTCCGGCATTGTCACCAAGATGGAGGAGAATTTGTCGGCACGGACCTGTTCCCGGGCACCGATTGACCGTAGACGGCCTCCCTCGCAGCGTTTAAAGTTCCCCCGGCCTGAAACTTTTTTTGGCTGTTCTCATCAAAGAATTTGTAGTCAATACCGGATTCGATGAGGTTTGAAAATGTCCAGAAAAATTAATGTAAATAAATACCGGCTGGCTCTGGGTGTGCTGGTGCCGCTGGTCATCATAGGCGGTTTCTTTAGCCCGTACTTCGGTTACGCCGTCCCGTTCACCATGATCGGCGCTATGGCTATGGCTTTTTCGGGCCGCGGAAGAAGGTTCTGCGGGAATTACTGTCCCCGCGGCTCTTTTCTCGACACCTGGCTCCGCCACCTGCCTTCTTTCAAACTCAAGCTGCCCCCCGTCAACAAGGTGCGCTGGTACGTAACCGCCGGGCTGATGGGGCTCATGGTGTGGCGCATAGCCAAAAATCCCACCGACCTCGCCTACCTCGGCGGTGTTTTCTGGATGATGTGCCTCGTGACCACCGGCGCGGCGCTTATACTTGCGGTTCTCTACCGGCAGCGCGCCTGGTGCATGATCTGCCCCATCGGCACGGTATCCACGGTCCTCAAAAAGACGACCCATACGATACCCGTGCCCGAGGGCTGCACCTCCTGCAAGCTTTGCGACAAAGCCTGTCCGATAGCGCTTAAGCCCTCGGAGGGGATTATCTGCTCCACCGAATGCCTTCAGTGCGGCGTCTGCACTGCGGTCTGCCCGAAGACGAGGAAGAAAAAGGCCGCCTGACAATCCCGCCCAAATGAAAACGGCACCCTCCTTGTGGAAAGCGCCGCCCTAAATCTCCGGGAGTGTTTTTTCCTTACCGCGGTTGAGAGTTATTTATCATCTCCATTGTTTCGAGAGCCTCGGTTCCATAAGGATTCAGCCGGAGGGAAGCTTCCGTCAGATATTTTGCGAACGGTATGTTACCTTTCAGAAAACTTATCCTGCCGTTTACCGCAAGATACCAGGAGTTACCCGGTTTTTTATTAAGCGCGGTGGTTATGTGGCTCTCGGCAAGATCGAGATCGCCCCTGTACATCGCCGAGAGGGCGAGGCTCATGTCCACGTGGGCGTCGTCGTCTCCCATTTCCTTTAGCTGGTAGAAAACGCTGTCGGCTTCAAAATAGCGCTTGGCGTTAATCAAGGCCAGCCCGTAATTGTTCAGAACCAGTACCACGTTCGGCGCTTCACTGACGGCCTTTCCCCAGAAAGAGAGCTTGCTGCCCCACACGTTTACGCGGGTAACGGTGTAGATGGAGGCGGCTGCGATGCAGATCGCGGCGCAGGCCTTTAATTGCAGTCTGTTTTTCCGGTACGCGCCGGATCTTGCGAACCGATCGATCATCCACCCCGCCGTAAGGGACAGCCCCAGCAGGGGGATGTACAGGTATCTGTCCGCCATTACCGCCGGGAACAGGATCATGAAGACGCCCGAGGCCGGCAGAAGAGCCGTGAAGTACCAGACCACACCCAACACACCCTCCGGGAATCTTCTGGCGAGACGATAAGCCGTTGCCCAGATAAGAAACAGAGCGGCCCATGAAGCGATGACGAAGGCGTCCGCAAAAGTCGTCCTGATGGGCTCTTCGTAAAAAACCTTCAGGCCGAACGGCAGAAGGGAATAACGCAGGTAATAAACCAGATAGGTTCCGGCTGAAGCCAGGCGAGTCACAAGCGGATGTGAGTGAAAGGTGTCCACAGCCGTTACGCTGCTTCTCAAAATCATGAACAGTGCGGCTATGGCCACGTAAAGAGGGAGGTGGGTTGTTATCCTGCCGCGCTTCCCTCTCGCAAAGAGCCAAAACGCCAGAACGACGGGAACCACGAGGGCGATTATCTTCGACAACAGGGCTACGGCGAAAAAAAGGACCGAATATGCGTAATTCCTGCCTCTCTCCTTCTCCTCGTATATCAGGTAATTGAGGAAGGACAATAGCACGAAGAGGCCGCAGATCAGATCCGCCCGCGCGCTTATGTAGGCGACCGGTTCGGAGTTCGCGGGGTGAACGCTGAAGATGGCCGCCGCTAAAAAGGCCGCCCATTTCCCCATGAACCTTTTTGCCGTGAAGAAAAGCGCGACGCAGACAGCCGCGTGAAGCAAGAGGTTGGTCGCCCGGTAACCCGCGGGATTTTTACCCCAGAAAAGATGATCCATCAAAAAAGTCGCGGTGGTTACCGGCCGGTAATAGGGGTTTCTAAGTCCGGTGCCTACGGCGTCGTCCGACGCGAATATCTCCGGGATATTGGATACATCGTGAAGAAAGGCGTTTTGCTCGATGAAGAGCACGTCGTCCCAGAGGAAAACGCCCCGGAGAGATATCCCGTAAACGGCTGCGACCAGAGCCATAAGGGCCGCAACCATCAACCACTCGCTTTTTTTAACGCCCAAAAAAAGTTTCACAGAGGCTTCTTCGCAATGCAAAAGACAGACAAACCCGCCGGTAACGAAACGGTCCTGAGTATCCTGTTTTCAAAAAGGGAAATTCCTAAAAGAACCTTGTTCAGCCAGCCCGGGAGCGGTGCGAGGTCGGAACCGCTCCTGCCGGGCAGGAATCGCCGCGAGACAATGGCCGCGGGCAGGGCGGCCAGGTTTCTGTAACTTAGCTTGCATATTTCCAGGCCAGCGCCGCGAACCAGCTCCCCCACCCGTTTTGTCGTATATCTTCGCGCGCCGTGCACCATTTCGTCGTGAGAGCCGTGAAGCCAGCCATAGGCTGGCGCATGGAGGATAACCTTGCCTCCGGGATGAAGAACCCTGGCCAACTCCTTCACGGCGGCCCCGTCGTCGGTGACGCCGCGATGGTAGAGAACGTCGAGGCAGAGGACGGCATCGAAACTTTCAGAGGCGAACGGGAGGGCGTCGACGCTCCCGCGGACCACCAGGTCAAAGCCGCGCTCACGGGTATGGGTGAGCGCATACGGCGAGGAATCGATTCCCACAACCTTTTTGTTTGCGATCTCTTTGAGCATCCCCCCTGTGCCGCAACCCGCGTCAAGTACGCTTCTAGCATCCGGAAGGTTCTCGGCCACCACGCTGCGCAGCGAGCGGTACCACCAGTAATCGTCCTCAAAAAGACGCATCGAGTGGTATTCTTCAGTCTCCACAGCCGGGGGCCTTCTCCTCGACGACGTTTCGGACTATGTACTGGGGGGTTCCGTTAAGGGTGAGAAACATCTGCCCGAGGTACTCCCCGATTACTCCCAGTATCAGCAGTTGCGCTCCGGAGAGGATCAGGATTGCGACGATGAGGGAGGGCCACCCAACGGGCATTGCGGGATTTTTCAGTTTTTCCGCGATGACGTAAACGCTGCCCCCGAGACCTACAATGCTGAAAAGCACTCCCAGAATGCTGCCGATGCGAAGGGGCACAACCGAAAAGTTGATTGTCATCACCGCAAAGAGCTTCATCAGTTTTTCAACTGTGTAGCCGGATTTTTTCTTCACCGTAGGCCGGTGTTCGGTGAACAGAACTCCGATGTTGCGAGTCGCCCTAAGCGCGAGGCCGTCAACGTAGGGGAAGGGGCCGCCGTAGGAGAGCACGCAATCCACCGTGAAGCGGCTCAGGCACTTGAAACTGGAGAGGTAGAGCCCCTCGGGCAGATTCATCAGCTTCCGGGCGGTATAGTTGGCCAGGCTGCTGCCCAGGTTCCGAAACCAGTGGTGGCGCTTCTTGTCGAAGGCGGAAAAGACTATGTCGCGTTTCTCGGCGATCGCGGCATCGGCGAGCCTGTAAGCTTCTTCGGGAGGATTCTGGAAATCGTCGTCCATGATGACGCAGTAATCGCTTCTGGCGTGGGCGAGCCCGGCCATTACCGCGTTGTGTTCGCCGACGTTCCTGGAGAGGTTAACAAAGGTGACCTCGCCGGGATATTTTTTCGCCAGCGCCTCGCAAACCTTGTCCGAGCCGTCGATGCTCCCGTCGTTGACGAGAACCAGCTGGAGCCGGTAACCGGTATTTGACGATATTACAGACTCGGAGAGAGTAGTGATTATCGTCGCGCTGTTATATACGGGTATTACAATTGAAAGGGAGTGAACCGCCTTTGATCTGGCGGGAACGAAATCGAGGGTTTTTGAGTTGTCGCTCTTCATCGCTGATTGCATGGGTAAAGTATAATATGCGGACTGTTTTGAGAAAATCGGGTGTAACCATTATTGTGTAGGGTTAAAGACCTACAAAAGACCCGAATGACCTTTCAACGCCGTGTTATTTTTTTGTCATGCCGTGCGAGACGGCATAGAGCACTATCTCTGTGGCCTTATGGCAACCGAGTTTCTCCATTATCCGCTGCCGGTGCGTTTCGACGGTTTTTGCGCTTATCCCGAGCGAGGCGGCGATCTCTTTTGTGCTCTTGCCCTCGGCTATCAGGGTGACGATCTCCTTTTCGCGGGGCGAGAGCCTGTCCTCGGATTCATTGGAATCGGGAGTGTCGAGCAGTTTCCCGGCGGAGGAACTTATAAACCTTTTGCCGGACGTCACGGCCTTAATGGCCGAGACAAGGTCGTCGAAGGCGTCCTCCTTAAGGACGTAGCCGTCCGCCCCCACCGACATGGCCTTTTTAACGCTGGCGGGTTCCTTGTGCATCGAGAGCATCAGTATCTTCACGGGGACGTTTTGCTGGCGAATCAGTCGCGCCACCTCGTAACCGTCGATAATCGGCATGGAGATGTCGAGTATCAGGATATCCGGCTTGAGGGTGTTGACTACGGAAAGGGCTTCCGCTCCGTTTGAGGCGGTGCCCAGAACGTCTATGGACGGTTCGCCGGAAAGAAGCTCCTTTAGCCCCTGCCGGAATATCGCATGATCGTCCGCTATGACTACTCTTGCCATTTGGCTGACACCTCTACCCTTATCGTTGTGCCTTTTCCCGGAGCGCTTTCAAGAGAGCATGTGCCTTTTAAGAGCTCCGCCCTCTCGCGCATGGTCGCAAGCCCCATGCCTGAACCGCAGTCGTAGTCGCCCTCACAACCCTTCCCGTTGTCTGTCGCCAGAAGAATAAGCCTGTCGCCGGAGCGGTAAAGCGACACGTCCAGCCTCGTCGCCCCCGAATGCCTTGCGGCATTCGTAAGTATCTCCTGAAATATGCGGTAGAGGTTATCCTTGATGCGCGAGGGGGGGTCTTTGAATTCTTCCGAGCCCGTATGGAAATGCATCTCTATCCCGTGCCTCTCGCTGAACGATTCCGCATGCCATTTCATCGCGTCGATAAGGGTCATCGATTCCACAAACGAGGGACGAAGGTCCATCGCCGCGCGCCTTACCTCCTCTATTACGGCTGTGGTGTCGGTAACGAGCGAATCGATGATTTCGGGAGAGATCTTTTCCCCCTTTCTGGCCTTGGCCAGATACATCTGCATCCTGAGTTTCATACCCAGAAGAGACTGCCCCACCCCGTCGTGGATATCGCGGGCGACCCTCCTTCTCTCCTCCTCGTGGGCGTCCAGCAGTCTCGTAGAAATCTCGACCATGTTGTTTTTCAAGCGGGCGTGGCGCGAGGTGAGCGCGTAAAGCATGCACAGGGCGAAAAAGCCCACCGAGTAATCCCGCAGGCTTGTCCCCCAGAAAACATCGAGCCGCGACCCGACAACGTATACCGCGACTCCGTAAAATATGGGCAGGGCTTCGTTCTGACGCCGGAGGAGAGCCCTCAGGACGAGAAACAGGTAATAGGCGCCGCGCAGAACCACGATTATTTTCTTGGGCCCGCTAAGCAAAAAGAGCGCGCCCAGGGGCGGAAGGAAAAGCCCCAGGGCAGCCAGACTTACTTCTATCAGGATAAAAATCCAGGCGAGGACTCCCATGCGGTCCGTGGTGAGTCTTACGATCAGGGAGATCAGCAGAATGATGGTTACGTGCGATAAAAGTTCGTTCGCTTCGTCCATCCAGTCATACGACATGCCCGACAGGTAGAGGAGATTTCCCCCCAGAAGAAAGGTCGCGGCGTAAACCGCCGTAAAGGCTATGAAGAGCACGTAGTCCGAACGGACAACGCCCTTGAGGATCAAAAATCCGTAAAAACAGATGAGAAAAAAGAACATGCAAAGAAAAGCGGCTTCGGTGGCGATTATCGGGTGAAACTGCCTCTCCCACTCGGCTCTTATGCTCTCGCGTTCCCCCAGAAGCAGCGGGCCGTCGAAGACATCGACGTTTTTACCGGCGAAAAGAACCTTGAAGGTGAGCTGGTTTTCGCCTCTCCTGAACGCCGAAACGGGGGCCAGAATCATGCGGGGGCCGCTGGGAACGGTTATGTAATCATCCGCGATGACCCCTTCGCCGCCTACAGGGACTCCGTTCAGGTAAACTTCTTCGGCGTCGGCAGGGTGAGTCAGGAGAAAGGCGGGATGTTCAAAACGGTTGGGATCGTCGAGGTTGAAAGTAATTATCGCCCAGCCTATTCCCTCCTTGTGTGCGACAGGGCCGTCAAGCCCCTTCGGGCCGAGGTTCAGGCGAGACCAGGACAGGTCTTCGCCTGCGGGAAGCCGGCAGGACGGGTCCGCGCACATAGAAAGTTCAAAGGTGCCGGCAATGGCGGCGACATCGGAAGAGGCATCGGCCACGGCGGCCGAAGCGGGACAAACAAAAACAGCGAGGAAAACCGCCGCGAGAATCCAGCAACGCGTTCCCTCAAACCTCTTTCTCAAAAGGCGCTCCGTTACTGCCCTTAAAACTGACGGCGAGAACATACGCACTGCCAACTCCGGCCTTCGCAAAAAATATTCACTAAAAACATCCCGTAATTGGTAGTTCTACACAAATTCGCACCGCCCGGTCAAACTTTCAGCGAAATAACCTTTAAATTTCATTGCCGAAAACAAATTCCCCAGTGAAAAACAATTGCGGATTTTGGTTATTATTGTCTTGTAGCCCGGCCCCCGGACTGGTATTTAGCCAAGCTCCCGAAACATTTTTAAAACAAGCTGGCGCAAGAAATAAAATGCACGACGCACTCTCGATAGCAGGTCTCGGCTTGGCCGCGCTGGGGGCCGGAATAATCAACTCGGTCGCCGGGGGAGGAAGCCTTCTTTCCTTCCCCGCCCTAATCGCCTTCGGCCAACCCGCGGTCATCGCAAACGCGACCAACACCGCCATAGTCTGGCCGGGCACGATGTCGAGCGCCTACGCTTACCGCAGGGATTTTCCCAGGGAACGGGGACTCGTCCTTTCCCTGATTCTGTCGAGTCTTCTCGGGGGGCTTCTGGGCGCCGGGATACTCGTCAATACTCCTCCCGCCATATTCCAGAAACTTACCCCCTTCCTCGTCCTCTTCGCTACCATTCTCTTCGCCGGACGCGAGCGTTTCACCAGACTCCTTCGCCTTGAAAGCGCGGGGCAAAATCCGGGCTGGCGCTCCAGGGCTATGGGTTTTATCTACCAGTTTTCGGTCGCCACCTACGGCGGCTATTTCGGCGCCGGGGCCGGGATGCTGATGCTGGCTTCCTTCGGCTTCATGGGTCTTCGGGACATTCACGCCATGAACGCCCTCAAGACCACCCTCGCCGCGCTTCTAAACGGCATAGCGCTCGTCTACTTCGCCCTCGCAGGCATTATCGTCTGGCCGCTGGCGCTGACAATGGGGTTTTGCGCCCTCGCCGGCGGCTGGATAGGGGCGAAGAGCGCAAGAAAGATGAATCAGGCAACCGTTCACAAGGTGATTACCGCCCTCGGGCTTGTTGCTTCGGCCTGGCTCTTCGTAAAAGGATGAACTGCCGGGGGCTCAGAACTTAGAGGAGTTTTTAATGGGCGAGCTTGTGCTGACGATGAAGTTCGTGGTGGCTTTTCTGATAGTCTCGGGACTGGTTCTCACGATAATCGCCGTGCTCCAGCTTGGCGGCAGGGAACTTGCGCTCACCAAAAACCAGAGGCTTTTCATTCTGGGGGTGCTCGCCGTCATCGACTTTTTTCTCCTTCTCGTCGGCTACGTCGCCTTCTTCGTCAGGCTTGGCTGACGGGTTTGAGGATTGGCGCCGCCGGTAGTAAACTTTTTCCATCGGGCCTTGACGCTGCTTTTTAAAAGGAGTGCCGGGAATGGCGAAAAAAGAAATGCCGAAAGCGGAGGAAATCGAGAGGATTCCCGTGAAGGAAGCCTACGAGAAGGTTAACGCCAAAAAGGCCCTCCTCATCTGCGCTTACGAGGACGCATTAGATTGCGCCATCCTGCGGCTGGAAGGCTCGATATCCATCCAGGAATTCCGCAAGAAACGCTCCACCCTGCCCCTGGACACGGAACTCATCTTCTACTGCGCCTGAGAGCACGAGGAGAGCTCCGCCGGTCAGGCGGCAAAAAACATCAAACTGGGATTCAAAAACTCAAAAGCTCTTCTGGGCGGGATAAAGGCCTGGCGTGAGGCGGGGCACAAGCTCGCCTGGGAAAAAAAACGCGGCTAGTGTCCCGTGCGGTTAGCGGCTTCCGGCAATATGGGCGTCGATTCGCTCGATCCGGCCCACCCGAAGGGCGTTTGAATCGGATGTGAAATCAGTTTTTCGCCCATTTGTCTCCCCCCGGACGCAAAATTATCTGGCCGGGAACCGCGCGAAGTGAGGAGCCCGAATACCTGGCCTGTATTCGGGCGACGAACGACAAAGCGGACCGAGATGAAGCGACGTCCATATAGGAAGTGACTAGCCGCACAGGACACTAGTATTTCTCTTTGGCCTTCTTTGCAATCCAGACAACGTGCCTTCCTCCCCTGCCCGCCCCTCTGGGGTGAGAGGAAACGGCCTCGGCGGTAAAGCCTTTTTTGCGAAGGCGGCGGGTGAAGTGTTCATCGGGGTGCGCGGACCAGACGGCGAACACCCCGGAGGACCTAAGAGCCCTGTGGGCCGCCCAAAGCCCCTCGTCGGAGTAGAGGCGGTTGTTGGCGTCCCGGCAAAGAGCCTCGGGGCCATTGTCCACGTCAAGCAGGATGGCGTCGAAGACGCTGACGCTGGCGATGATGATATCCGCAACGTCGGCTTCGACGGCCATGAGTCTTTTATCCTTGAGGGGATTGCCGGCAAGGTGGGAAAGGAGGGTGCGGTTCCACTCTATTACCTTTGGAACCAGTTCGGCGACCGTTACGCGAGCTTCCGGGCCGAGCATTTGAAGGGCTTTCGCGGCGGTGTACCCGAGACCGAGGCCGCCGATAAGAACGCGGGGATTTTTGACGCCCCTCAGCTTTTCCAGCGCCAGAGTCGCGAGGGCGTCTTCGGAGCCGTGAAGGCGGCTCGTCATAAGCTCCTCGCCGTTTTGCCTGATTACGAATTCCCCCCCGCGCCTGTGAAGCGTCAATACTCCGCCCCTGCCGGGAACCTCCGCGCTGTCAACCAGCTCCCAGGGGATCAAGAATAACCCGCCTCCGTCACTCTTCTTCCTTCTTCTTCGCGTCTTCCAGAGCCCAGAGAGTGAAGTCGTCCAGAACCTCGTCGCCGTCGTCTTCATCGACGCCCGCGAGGAATTTTTTGCCGCCGGAGCGCTCCTTGATGGGACCCTTGGGAACGCGCTCCTCCTTGGACTTGAAGGCCTCCTTCTTTTTCTGACCCTGTTTGGCGTCGGGGCCGAACTTCCTTCTCGGCTGGCCCGACCAGCTTGCATCCTCGTCGGGGGCGGAGGGAAGACCAGAAAGGTCGGGCCTCGGCGCCATCGAAGGCCTGGGGGTAAAGGGCCTCGGCGCAGGACGGTCGCCCGGGGGCCTGTCTTCTCTCGCCCGCGCCTCGTTCACCGCGAGCGCCCTTCCCTTGAACATCTGCTGGTTAAAGCGGCGGATCGCTTCATCCGCCTGGGCTTTTTCAGGGAAATCTACAAAAGCGATTCCTTTGGGCTTTCCTGACTCCCGGTCTACCGGTATGCGCACCTGGGTGAGCGTTCCGACCGGCGAAAAAAGTTCTCTTAGCTCCGCTTCCGTGACGTCGTAGGTTAGATTTCCCACGAAAAGTCTGACTGACATCGTTTCTCCTGCCTGATTTTTAAAACTCTGACGATTTTTTAAGGTTAATAAGACGATATTTTCAAAAACCCGTATCCCCGTAAAGCCGGGATTTAAATGTGCGATTCCCCGGAGAACATCCGAGAATGGATGTTGCAACAGCTTTGCCCCGGCAGACAAGTCAAAAAGTCAATTAGACTCAATTTTACCCGGATATTTGATTTAAGTTGCACACGGGTCATATAAAATCGAGAGGGGGCTCATCCATAAGCGCCGCCTGCTCCCGAAGTGAGAGTATCTGCTCCTCCCAGTATTTCGGGGTGTTGAACCACACAAAACTCGACTTGAAGGCCGGGTCTTCCCACCTCCGGGCGAGCCAGGCCGAGTGGTTCAGCATCCGAAGAGCCCGGAGCGGCTCTATGAGGAAAAGTTCCTTCGGGTTTATATCGGCGAATCCGGCGTATCCCTCAAGCACGTAATTCAGCCCCTCCTGGCGCTCATGGCGGTTGCCAAAGATCAGCATCCAGAGGTCCTGTATCGCCGGGCCTGTGCGGCAGTCGTCGAAATCGACGAAATGCGGCCCCTCCCTCGTCCAGA
The DNA here is from genome assembly GCA_004322275.1 of bacterium. Classification (NCBI taxonomy): domain Bacteria; species bacterium. The sequence goes on along the minus strand of SCTA01000007.1, from coordinate 42,364 downwards.
GTATGTTGCCGGGATGACAATCGCCGTGAAGGCGGATGCCGTAAGCCCCCTCGGGGTCGATTCCCGCCTCGCCCCATTTTTCCCTGACCCTCCGGAGCACCTCTCCGGCAAGGGTTTTGTAGGCCGTTTCCAGATAGGCGGGGACAAGCCCCTTTTCGAGAACGTAGTTTACCGAATCGTCGCCGAAAGTCCGGGGATTAAGGGCGGGGCGGTTGACGAATCCGCGGGTTTTACCCACGGCGTGGATGCGGCCCATGAACCTGCCCATCCACTTCAGGGTGTCCTCGTCTTCCAGCTCGGGCGTCCTGCCGGGCTGTTTGTTGAAAAGGGCGAACCTGAACCCCTCGTATTCGAGCAGGGTAATGCCGTCCTCCAGAAGGAGCGGGGGCACGACCGGAACCTCGTGTTCGGCCAGTTCAAGGGTGAAGGAGTGCTCTTCGAGGATGGCCTCGTCGCTCCACCTGCCTGGGCGGTAGAATTTCGCCACCAGAGGCTCGCCCTCCTCTATCCCCACCTCGTAGACCCTGTTTTCGTAGCTGTTAAGCGCCAGAAGACGCCCGTCGGTGCGCAGCCCCGCGCTGTCCACGGCGTCCAGTATAAGCTCGGGGACAAGCCCCTCGAAAGGGAGTTTTCCTTCAGCATCTTTCATGGAAGAGAGTTTGACAGCCCTTGAAGGCAGATGCAAATTTTCCCGCCGGATATTATGCAGTAATTCTCCTCTCGCCTTTTTTTTCGCCGGTATTAGACTTTAATGCGAGCAACAGCCGGAGTTTTTTGCGAATCTCCTTGACACCAAAGGCCGGTGCGGGGACTATCCGGGCTCGCTCGCGGGCCGGCGCCGTAAAGCCGTCCGAAACCCGCTTAATTCCTTTTATTCAAGGCTATTTACATGACCCAGGAAAACGAAACGGTATCCTTTGAAGGGATGGGACTCTCCTCAGCCCTTCTGAAGGCAATATTTGAAACGGGGTACGAGGCCCCGACCCCCATCCAGACCCAAACGATTCCCGCCCTCCTCTCGGGGAGGGATTTAATCGGACAGGCGCAGACGGGAACCGGCAAGACGGCCGCTTTCGCCCTGCCGCTTTTGCAAAATATCGATCTTTCGGACCCGAGGGTGCAGGGACTCATACTGGTTCCGACCCGCGAACTGGCGCTGCAGGTTTCCGAGGCTCTTCACACTTACTCAAAATACCTGGGGCGGATAAGCGTCCTCCCCATCTACGGCGGGCAGCCCTTCCCCACCCAGCTTAGAAGGCTGCAGCAGGGCGTCCACGTCGTTGTCGGCACCCCCGGCAGGATCATGGACCACATGCGGCGGGGCACGCTAAAGCTCGACAGCCTCAAGTACCTCGTCCTGGACGAGGCCGACGAGATGCTGCGCATGGGGTTTGCGGAAGACGTGGAGTGGATCTGCGAAAAGACCCCCGCGACCCGCCAGACGGCGCTCTTTACCGCCACTCTCCCCCCGCGCATAAACTCCATTGCGAAAAACTATCTGAGTAACCCCCTCACCGTCGAAATCACCCACAAGACAAGAACCGTCTCGACGGTAGAGCAGCACTACCTGAACGTCTCCGAGAGCCAGAAGCTCGAAACCCTCACCCAGATTCTGGGCTGGGAAAAGATAGACTCGGCCCTCATCTTCACGCGCACGAAAAACGGAGCCGCCGAGCTTGCGGGGAAACTCATAGCCAGGGGAATAGCGGCGGAACCCCTCCACGGCGACATGAATCAGGCGCAGCGCGAGCAGCTTATCCGCAAACTGCGCAATAAGCAGGTCGAGGTGGTAGTCGCCACCGACGTCGCCGCCAGGGGGCTCGACGTAGAGCACATCTCCCACGTCTTCAATTACGACATCCCCTCCGACGTTGAGGTCTACGTCCACCGCATAGGCAGAACCGGACGCGCCGGGCGCGCCGGTGTGGCGATCCTCTTCGTCACTCCGCGCGAGCGCAGGATGCAAAAGGAGATCGAAATCTATACCGGCAGCCGCATGACGCCGATGAAGGTTCCCACCCGCGCCGACATAGCCGCCCGCGCAATGGCCCACTTCAAGGAAAGCGTGGGGAAGGTCCTCGGGGAAGAGGGACTCGAAATGTATCTGGGGCTCGTCGAAGCCATCGCCGAAGAAAGCGGCCACGACATGGCCGAAGTCGCCGCGGCTCTGGCTAAAATCGCCCTCGGGGACAAGAAGGTCGAGATGTCCCTGGAGAAGGAAGTTCAGGATTCCGGCCCCGTCGAGGAAGGCATGTTCCGCCTCTTCATCTCCGCCGGTCTGAAGGCCGGGGTGCGCCCCTCCGACGTGGTGGGCGCGCTCGCCAACGAAGGCGGCATACCCGGAAAGGAGATCGGGGCTATCGACATAAGCGACCGCTACACCCTCGTCGAGATTCCCCTGCGCTACCGCGACCGCATCCTCGCCGACATGGCGGAAACCACCCTTCGCGGGAAGCCCGTGCAGCTAAAGCCCGCCCTCCCCGAGAAGGAAATGCCCCACAGGGACAGGCCGAAAAAGGACGGACGCTCCACCTACGCCAAAAAGCCCAAGCCCGCTCCTTTCCACAAAAAATCCCCGAAGAAGGGCTAAAGTGCTCGACGTCTACGTCGATGCCGACGGCTGTCCGGTAAAGGAAGAGATATACAAGGTGGCGAGGCGTCACAACCTCGCCGTCTTCGTCGTCTCCAACCGGCACATACACATACCCCATGAAGAAAAGATACGGCTCGTGGTGGTCAAAAACACCTTCGACGCGGTTGACGACTACATCGCCCAAAACGTCAAGGTGAACGACATAGCAGTCACGGCGGACCTCCTGCTCGCGCAGAGGTGCATAAAGGCCGGGGCTGTAGTCCTGAATCCCAAGGGGCGCGAACTCGACGAGGAATCGATCGGCAGCGCCCTTGCGATGAGGGAGCTTCTGGACCATCTGCGGCAGACCGGGGAGAACACCGGAGGCCCCGCGCCGATGGCGGGGCGGGACAGGTCGGAATTTCTCAGGAGCTTTCACGAAGTTGTCGAGAGAATAAAGAGGGGTTAGGAGGCTTTATCCATAATTTTTCGGATAACTCCGGTCAACTGCGACAAAACCACCGGCTTTTGCAAAAACTCCTCGATTCCCAGTTCCGTAGCCATCCTCTCGTTGATTTTCTCGCTGTAGCCGGTGCAGAGGATTACCGGAATGGAGGGGCGGATGGCGCGTATCTCTTTCGCAAGCTGGTCACCCGTCATTGCGGGCATTGTCATGTCGGTTACAACAATATCGAAATCGTCCGGCGACTTGCTGAATATCTCCAGCGCCTCGGGACTGCCTGAACTTACGGTGACTCTGTAGCCAAGCTTTCCAAGGGCTTTTTTGGCTACGGTGACGACCATCAGCTCGTCGTCTACGAACAGGATGCGTTCGTTGCCGGGCAGCGGGCTTTCGTCGCCGCCGGGAGCCTCCTTTCCCATGCCGGTTTCGACCACCGGAAGATAAATCTGGAAGGTCGTTCCTTTACCCTCCCCGCTTTCCACCGAGATCGCGCCCCCCATCCTGCCGACAATCCCATGAACGGTGGCGAGCCCCATTCCCGTGCCCTCGCCCTTTTTCCGGGTGGTGAAAAACGGCTCGAAAATATGTTCCCTGACCTCGGGAGTCATGCCGCAGCCGGTGTCGCTGACGGTAAGCCTCACATACCTGCCCGGAGCAAGATTCGGGTGGCCTTTCGCGAAGACGAGGTCGAGTTCGACGCTGTCGAGCGACACCGTGAGGGCGCCTCCCTTTTCCCTCATTGCGAGCGAGGCGTTGGTGCAAAGGTTGACGATGATGCTGTGTATCTCGGTGGGGTCTCCGAGAATTACGGAGTCCGTCTTTATCTCGGTTGTTATCTCCACGGTCGAAGGTATAGAGGCCCGAAGGAGCTTCATCGCTTCCTTGACTATGGGTTTTACCATTACCGGTTTTTCCTCGCGCTTTCCCTGTCTGCTGAAAGCCAGAATCTGCTTGACCAGCTCCACCGCGCGGTTTGACGCCAGCAATACCCCCTGAATATCCTCCCTGAGTTCCGGGTTGTCGCACTCGTCGAGGGCCAGCTCTCCATAGCCGATGATGGCGGAGAGGATGTTGTTGAAATCGTGCGCTATCCCTCCGGCCATGACCCCTATGGCCTCCAGCTTCTGGGATTGGGAGAAACGCTTTTCCATCTCCTCCTGCTGCGTGATGTCCCTCTGGGTCGATACGTACCCGATTACCGCTCCGAGTTTGTCGCGTATGGGGGCGATGCCCACTGACTGAACGATCTCCTTCCCGCCCTTCGCCCTGTTGATGAAACGCCCCTGCCAGGAGCGTCCGGCGTCGAGTTCCGACTTCATGTTTTTGTAGGTCTCCGCTTCTTGGCCGCCGCCGTAGAGAAGCGAGACTTTTTTGCCGGTTACCTCGCTCCTCGCGTAACCGGTCGAGCGCTCGAAAGCGGGATTCACGTACTGGATGACCCCCCTGGAATCGGAGATTATTATGTCGTCCGCCGCCTGTTCAACCGCCGTCGCGAGGCGGGCCATAGACTCTTCAGCGTGCTTTCTCTCCGTAATGTCCATGAATACGGCTATTCCGGCCCTCACCTTGCGGTCTTCACCGTAAATCGGCCCGGCGTTGCTCAATATCCAGCGGTCCTCGCCTCCCGGCCGCCGTATGAGAAATTCCCTGCTGCTGGTCTCCCCGTGCTTTACGGCTCTGGCAAGGGGCGCTTCGCCGGTGGTGAGCGGAGTGCCGTCGCCGTGGCGCATGCCGAGCGCCGAGACGTACCCGGCGAGGGCGAATTTCTTCAGCAGATCCTCTTCGCTCCTGCCCATTATGATCTGTCCGGCGCGGTTTATGTATCTGACCGTGCCGTCGGGGGCGTCGGCGATGACTATGCCCGCCTGGCTGTTGTCCAGCGCGGCCTGCAAGATCGCCTTGGTCTCGAAAAGCTCCTCGGTTGTCCTTTTTCTTTCGGTTATATCCCTTGAAACCCCCACCACCTCAACCGGCTTGCCCCCATCGCCTGTTATGACAGAAGTCACAACCTCGGTAAAAACGATTGTGCCATCCTTTCTGGTCTGGCTGATTTCATTGGTGCAGACTATCGCCGTGGGATCGCCAGCCTCAACCGCAGCGATAATTTGCGGCAAGCTCGCATAAAACCGGCGCGCTGATTCAGGAGTAAGAACCTTATCGAGGGTCTGCCCCATCGCCTCGTCCACGGTGTAGCCGCGAAGCCTCTGCACGGAAGGGCTGACGAAAGTGAATTTCATGGTGGCGAGATCGATAACCCAGATGACATCGCCGGTATTTTGAGAGACAAGCCTGTATTTCTCCTCGCTTTCCCTGAGTTTCGTTTCTGCCTTTTCCTTTTCCTCCACCCTGCCGGACATGAAGGAAAAGCCTGAAACCAGCAGCCCGAGTCCGATGCCCCATATTACGAGGAAGATCGCGGAATCCACTTCCATCTCGGAATTAACGATCTCCAGATAAGGACCCAGAGGAACCGAAACGCTTATCCCTCCCCTCACGTCTCCGACCTTGTAGCCCTGTACGGCGTGGCACTTGAGGCAGCTTTCCTCGGTTACGAAAGGCCTTATGTACCTCATGAACCTTTCCCCCCCGATGCATTCGATCGACGACGCCTCCGTGGCTCCGTTTTCAAAGGACTCAAGGGCTTTTGCCTCCCACGGGTCGGGCGCATTCTCGGGCCTTAGCGGCTTTAAGCTGGTGATGTGACTCCTTATTCCGTACCTGTCTCCGGCGAGTTCAAAAACCTGTCTGGTCATGTAGGCGGGATTAATCAGAGTAAGATGCAGTCCCGACGTGGTCGTCACGTCGCGGTTTTTGAGACCCGCAAGGTAGGGATTTGGAGGGGTTTTATCGGTCGCCGGAACATATACTCCGCCCTGGGCGGCGCTCCAGCGGCGGTAGAGAAGGTCTTTGTTGTAGCTCGCGAACGCTTCTATTTTTGCCAGGTATTCCGCCTTTTCCCTGTCCTGGTAGATGTTGAAGGTCAGCAAAACACCCACCAGAGCCGTCCAGCAAAAACCCAGGAACAGGGCGCTGTTTCTGAGGCGCGATGTCAGGCTGAAAGAGGATTTCATTCAGGTCATACGGCCCCTTTCATGTTATTTTCAGTTGCGCCGCTCCTTTTAAAAAATAATTCCCCGTCTTTTAGCGGGGAAAGACGGCGGTCTAAACAGGAGTCAAAAAGCGATTCAACAAAGCGGACGAATAAAAACCCAATTTTAGTCTAGCACCCGATAAGGGCCGGACAAGTTTTTTTGTCGCTTCTCCCTGCGACGCTTTGCCCCGAGGCTATTGTGTGGCTGCCGTGAAATAGTGGTAGAATGAAATCAAACGACTGCTTGAATGAGGGAGTTCACTTAGCCCATGGCGATTAAAGCGGGAAAGCCGGTTTTCATTCTTTTTCTCCTCGTTGTAGCCGGGACGGCGCTTTTTCTTTTCCTGAGCGGAAGGAACGGGGCCGCGGCGCCGGGTATCAAGATAAACGGCAACATCGAGGTAACCGACGCGAGGGTGAGCTTCAAGATCGCGGGCAGGGTCGCCGAAAGGCTCGTTTCCGAGGGTGACCGGGTTACGGCGGGGCAGTTGGTCGCCCGGCTCGACTCCGCTGACCTCGAACGGGAGATCGGCATCCGCAGCGCGGAGCTTAGATCGGCTAAAGCCCTCCTCGCGGAGCTGACGGCGGGCTCCCGGCCGGAGGAGATAGCGCAGGCGGCCCTTGAAGTGGACAGGGCGAGCGCACAACTTGACGAGCTTATCGCCGGATCGAGGCCGGAGGAGTTGAAGGCCGGGGAGGCCGGGGTGGCGAGGGCCGCGGAAGGAGTTTCGACCGCGCGCCTCGCCGAAGAGAACGCCAAAACCGAATACGAGCGGATGGAGAAGCTCTTCGCCAAAGGTTTCGTCGCCGAACGCGACCGCGACAACGCCAGGACCGCTTACGAGACGGCGAAAACGCTGTCCGGCGCCGCTAAAGCCCAGCTTGAGGAGGCAAAAGCGCGTCAGGACCTCCTGAAGGCGGGCGCCAGGGAAGAGGCCGTCACCCGTGCCCGGGCAGCCCTCTCGCAGGCGAAAGAGCGCCACTCCCTCGTCAAAAAAGGTCCCCGCTCAGAGGAGATAGAGAGCGCCAGGGCGAGAGTGAGCGGAGCAGAGGAAGGACTTTCCCTCGCCAGAACCCGCCTCGGTTACGCCGAAGCCCTCTCGCCGCTCACCGGCGTCAGCGTCACGCAAAACGTAGAGCCCGGAGAATACGTGAACCCCGGCACCCCCGTCGTCACCGTAGCAGACCTCGAAAACGTCTGGCTGCGGGGCTATATCGAGGAAACCGACCTGGGGCGCGTCAAAATCGGGCAGCGGGTGGAGGTAAAGGCCGACACCTACCCCGGCAAAAGCTACGAGGGCGCGGTGACCTTCATCTCCTCGGAGGCGGAATTCACTCCCAGAAGCGTACAGACCCAGAAGGAGAGGGTAAAGCTCGTCTACCGCATAAAGGTTTCGATTAAAAATCCCGCGATGGAGCTGAAACCGGGAATGCCCGCCGAGGGAGTAATCTTTGTTGACGCCGGATGATTCCCCGGAAGAGACGGCAGTCCTTCGCACCGAAGGACTCACGAAAAAGTTCGGCGCGCTTACGGCGGTCGATAATCTGAACCTCTCCGTGCGCCGTGGGGAAATCTTCGGCCTCGTGGGGCCGGACGGCGCGGGCAAGACCACCACCCTGCGCCTTCTCGCCTCACTCCTCGACCCCACCTCCGGCTCCGCCTCCGTCCTCGGCTTTGATACCGCCAGCCGGGCGGAGAAGATCAGGGAGTCCGTCGGCTACATGAGCCAGCGCTTCGGCCTCTACCCCGATCTCACCGTCTTCGAGAACATGGATTTTTACGCCGACATCTACGGCGTTCCCAGAAAAGGGAGGGTCGAAAAGATTGACGGCCTCCTCTCTTTCTCCCACCTCACCCCCTTCAAAAAACGGTTCGCGGAAAATCTCTCGGGTGGAATGAAGCAAAAGCTCGGCCTCGCCTGCGCCCTCCTCAACAGTCCCCGCGTGCTTCTCCTCGACGAGCCGACCAACGGCGTCGATCCCGTCTCTCGCCGCGACTTCTGGCGCATCCTTTACCGGCTTTTGCGCGACAAGGTGACCATCCTCCTCGCCACCTCCTACATGGACGAGGCGGAAAGGTGCGTCCGCATCGGTCTTCTGCACGAGGGGAAGCTCCTCGCCACCGGTTCGCCGCGAGAGGTAAAGGAGGCGGTTCTGGGGAAGTTCGAGGTCGAACCGGGCCTCGAAGAGGTCTTCGTCTCGGTCCTCTCGGGGAGCGGGGAGAAGGAATCCGGAGAGCCCGCGCCGCCGCCGGTGGAGAAGACCGGCGAAATCGCCGTAAGCGTCGAGGAAATAACCAAGACCTTCGGAGAGTTCACCGCCGTAGACCGGGTCTCCTTCGAGGTGGCGCGGGGGGAGATCTTCGGCTTCCTTGGGCCCAACGGGGCGGGAAAATCCACGACGATACGGATGCTTTGCGGGCTCATTTCGCCGAGCGGCGGGCGCGGCACGGTAGCGGGGCTCGACATTTCGACGCAGGCGGAGCTGATAAAGACAAAAATCGGCTACATGAGCCAGCGCTTCTCCCTCTACGAGGAGCTGACCGTCGAGGAAAACCTCGATTTTTTCAGCGGCATCTACCGCATTCCGGCGGCGAAAAAGCGGGAGAGAAAATCCTGGGTGATAGAGATGGCGGGCCTTGAGGGGCATACCCGAACCCCCGCCGGAGCCCTCGCGGGTGGGTGGAAACAGCGCCTCGCCCTGGGCTGCGCCATACTGCACGAACCCCCGATTGTCTTCCTGGACGAGCCCACCTCCGGAGTGGACCCCATGCGAAGGCGAAGCTTCTGGAAACTTATACGAAACCTCTCCGAGGGGGGGACAACGGTCTTCGTCACGACCCACCACATGGACGAGGCGGAGTACTGCGACAGGCTGGGGCTCATCTACAGGGGTGAACTAATCGCGCTTGGCTCTCCCGCCGCTCTGAAGCGGGAGAAAATGGCGGATAAAGTGCTGGAAATATGCTGCGCGCGTCCCGCCGAAACGATGGCGGCGCTTGAGGACCTTTCGCAGATCAGGGATCTGGCGCTCTTCGGCAGCGGCTTTCACGCCGTGGTGAGCGACGCTTCCGGGGCGAAGCTGGCGATAGAAAAGCGCCTTTCGGAAAACAACATTTCAGTGGGAGAGATAAAACAGGTCGAGCCCTCCCTCGAAGATCTCTTCATATCCCTCATAGAGGCGCGCGACCTCGCCGACGGAACCCTGTCGGAGGTGGCGGGATGAGTCTTCGGCGGCTTATCGCGGTGGCGAAAAAGGAGTTCCTCCATATTCTCAGGGACCCCAGGAGCCTTATCCTCGCCCTCGCCCTGCCGATGTTTCTCCTCTTTCTCTTCGGCTACGCCCTGACCCTGGACGTAGACCGGGTGCATATCTCGGTCTGGGACCAGAGCTCCTCCCCCCAGAGCCGTGAGCTTGCAGCCCGCTTCGAGGGGTCGCGCTACTTCGAGATACAGAGTTACGGCAGAAACTACGATGAACTTGTCGCCGGGCTCGACAAGGGCGACACCCTCGCCGCTCTCGTCATCCCCCCGGATTTCCCGGAGAAGCTAAAGACCGGCCAGACAGCGAAGGTGCAGCTCATCATCGACGGCAGCAATTCAAACACCGCCTCCATAGCATTGGGTTACGCGGAGGCGGTGGTCGAGGGGTATTCGCGGGAAGTGGCGGTGGAATCGGTGGAAAGGGCGCTGGGGGCGGGAGCGGGCGACCTTCTGACCCCGCCGCTGGAGCTTAGGCCGAGGGTCTGGTTCAACTCGGAGCTGGAGTCCAAAAACTACATCGTCCCCGGCCTTATCGCCCTCATCATAATGGTCATCGCGGGTCTTTTGACCTCGCTCACCGTTGCCCGCGAGTGGGAGCGCGGGACGATGGAGCAGCTCATTTCGACCCCGGTAAAGGGGGTTGAGATTATCGCGGGCAAGCTCCTTCCCTATTTCCTCATCGGCATGCTGGACGTTACGATGGCGGTTTTTCTCGGAAAATACCTCTTCGGCGTCCCGCTTCGCGGCAGCCTCCCCTTTCTTTTCGGCGTCTCGGCCATCTTCGTCGCGGGGGCGCTCTCGATGGGGCTTCTGATAAGCACGGTCACCAAAAACCAGTTTCTGGCCAACCAGCTCGCCTTCGTCACCACCTTCCTGCCCGCCTTCCTCCTCTCGGGGTTCGTCTACTCCCTCAGAAACGCCCCGGTGGTGGTGGAGACCATCAGCAGGATAGTCCCTGCGCGCTACTACATCACGATGATACGGGGAATCTACCTCAAGGGAATCGGCTTTCCGGTTATTGCCGAAGAGGCTCTTTACCTCACCCTCTTCGGAGTCCTCATGGCCGGGCTCTCGATTCTTAAATTCAAGAAGAAGCTAGAATAGTGACTAGCCGCATGGGACACTATTAATGTTCGAGCGCATTTTTCACATGATGAGAAAGGAGTTCATCCAGGTCTTTCGGGACAAGCGGGCGAAGTTCATCATCTTTCTTCTGCCGGTTATACAAATGCTGGTCTTCGGCTACGCGGCGACCAACGACGTAAAAAACGTCCCGACGGCGATCTACGACCTCGACGGGACCACAGAGAGCAGGGAGCTTACCTCGCGCTTCCTCGGCTCCGGCTACTTTACGGCCACCGCCTGGCCGAGGGACGAGGAGGAGATTAAAAAACTCTTCGACAAAGGCGAGGTCGGGGCGCTGCTGCGGCTGGACCCCGGCTTCGGGGCTGACGTCGCCTCCGGGAACACCGCGAGAGCGCAGATGATACTCGACGGCACCGATTCCAACACCACCTCGATGGTGCTCATCTACACCAACCGCATAATCGGCGCCTACTCCGGAGAGATTCTGGCCGACAGGGTTTCGAGAAAGCTCGGGCCTTCGCCGCCTAGGGCCGGAGTCGAACTTGTGAGCAGGGCGTGGTTCAACGAAAATCTGGAATCCAGAAACTACTTCGTCCCCGGAGTAATTGCCAACATCACTCTCATCATCACGATGACGCTGACGAGCATGGCGGTCGTACGCGAGAGGGAAATAGGTACTATAGAGCAGATACTGGTCACCCCGATCCGCCCCATCGAGCTGATACTCGGCAAGACCCTGCCCTTCGCCCTCATAGGGATAGTGGACGTAGTGCTCATCTCGGTGGTGGGCGTCTTCTGGTTCGACATTCCGATACGGGGGAACCCCCTTGTGCTCTTCATGGGCACCCTTCTCTACCTTATGAGCTCTCTCGGCGCGGGGCTTTTTCTCTCGACGGTGAGCAAGACCCAGCAGCAGGCGATGATGTCCACCTTCTTCTATAACTTCCCGGCCATCCTCCTTTCGGGCTTCGCCTTCCCGATAGAGAACATGCCCCTTTGGGTGCAGTGGATTACCTATCTGAATCCGGTACGCTATTTTCTGATTATCGTCCGGGGGGTGTTTCTGAAGGGAATCGGGCTTTCAATACTATGGCCCGAGATGGCGGGGCTGGCGGTGCTGGGCTCTTTAACTCTTCTTCTCGCCGCTTCGAGATTCAAAAAGACGCTGGCTTAGGAGCTTTTATCGGCCTCTATCTCAAGGGTTATTCCCGAATTCTTCCGTTCCATCCAGAGATACGCGCCGATTATCGACAAGGTGGTGAGTCCGGCCAGGAGGGGCTTGGCGAAGGGCAAAAAACCCGCGCCGAAGAGGTTCAGCCAGACGATCAGCATAGGCGAGCCGCAACAGCCGATCATGAAACAGCCCGCCGCCGCGATGAACCCGAAAAAGGAAACCCCCGCGACGGCGAACCCCTTCGACCGGGCGGACCTTCTCCTGAGATGCGCCCTTATCGCCCAGACGGCGAAGGCGAAGGACAGCCCGTAGGAATATCCAAGGTAGTAGCCCCCGCCCGCAAGGTATGAAGCGAGCCACTCGGCTGGGCCGTCTTCCGAGGGCAAGGCGGCCCAGCTTGAGGCGGAGGCGTCTATTTCGGGAGAAATGGCCGTCACCCAGAAAAAGTGGACGAGCACCGACGCCGCGAAAACAAGCAGCAGCGGCAGTCCACCCCTGAGAGGGCCGGATTTGCCGCTCACTTGTCGCAGCAACTCATACCGCCTTGTTGACGGAGGTAGCGACGAAGACCTGCTTCCCGTCCTCTTTAGCAACCGAACCCGCGACCTTTACCACTGTGTTTATTTCAGGCATAGCGCCCTCCCATTTCACCGGAAGAAGCGGAGGATCGCAGGGAGTCGCGCAGTCTGTCGCGCACTTTGCCGGGTCGGCCAGCCCCAGCATCTTTTCCTTGGGGAAAACCTTTATGACCTTGCCCTCGAACCTGACAGGATCGGTCGTGGAATCTTTCGCCGAAAGGAGTTCGGTAATCGTCGTGAACTTAGCCTCTTTCCCTGCCTCCGCCGCGAAAGCGACGAGGGAAACGAACGTCAGCGCAACTAAAGCCATCGATAATACTGCTTTTTTCATCTTCGTAATCTCCGTGGACAAGTCCATGCCGGACTATTTAACACCGGTTTATGGGTGATTTATATTTTTACGTTTTGCATTTACCCATCTTGACAGTGGAGTTTATGTCGGGTAATTTATCACCAAGCGAATGGATTAACAATAGCCGTGGTAGACTATAATGGAAAGATACACCTTTGACGCGCGGCGTTGCCGAATATTAGCAAAAAAATTTTCACGGATGAAAAGGAGAAGCTGATGGCCCGAATATACGACGACAATTCTTACTCCATCGGAAAAACACCCCTTGTCCGCCTGAACAAGGTCACCAAAGGGGCCAGGGCCACGGTGCTGGCGAAGATAGAAGGGCGAAACCCCTCCTACTCGGTAAAATGCCGCATAGGGGCCAACATGATCTGGGATGCGGAAAAGCGCGGCGTCCTTCGCCCCGGCATGGAGGTCGTGGAGCCGACCAGCGGCAATACCGGCATCGCTTTGGCCTTCGTCGCCGCAGCCAGAGGCTACGGGATAACCCTGACCATGCCCGAGACGATGAGCGTGGAGCGGCGGAGAGTTCTTGCCGCCCTCGGAGCCAGGCTTTTACTCACTCCCGGCGCCGAGGGGATGAAGGGGGCGATAAACCGCGCCGAGGAACTGGCCAAATCCGACCCGAACCGCTATTTCCTTCCCCAGCAGTTCAAAAATCCCGCCAACCCGGAGATACACGAGCTGACCACGGGGCCGGAGATCTGGGAAGACACCGGCGGCGCGGTTGACATCCTCGTCGCGGGCGTCGGCACCGGCGGAACGATTACCGGCATCTCCCGCTACTTCAAAAACACCAGGGGAAAAAAGATTCTCTCCGTGGCGGTAGAGCCGAAGGAGAGCCCGGTAATCTCCCAGCACAGGGCGGGAGAGCCCCTCAAGCCCGGCCCCCACAAGATTCAGGGCATAGGGGCGGGATTTCTGCCCGCGAACCTGGAGCTTGCCATCATCGACCGGGTGGAGCAGGTGGAAAGCGGGGAGGCGATCGAGTTCGCCCAGAGGCTTTCCCGCGAGGAGGGGCTGCTTGTGGGCATCTCCTCCGGCGCGGCTGCGGTCGCCGCTGTCCGCCTCGCGAAAAAAGATGAATTCGCCGGAAAAACGATCGTCGTCATCCTGCCCGACCTCGCGGAAAGATACCTCTCCACAGCGCTTTTCGAGGGTGTCGGCCAGTAGAAAGGTCACCATGAGAAGAGAAACGATACTGGCGCAGGCGGGGACGAGGCGGGACGAACGCACCGGCTCCGTCACCATGCCTATATACCAGACGGCGACCTTCAGCCACCCCGAGCTGGGAAAGAGTACCGGCTTCGATTACTCCCGGAGCGGGAACCCCACGCGGCTCGCACTGGAAGAGACGCTTGCGGGGCTCGACGGCGGCGTGCGGGGGTTCGCCTTCTCCTCCGGCCTCGCCGCCATCGACTGCCTCTTGCACCTCTTCAAGCCGGGCGACAGGCTGCTGGTCACCGAAGACCTCTACGGGGGCACTTTCCGCCTGCTGGAGAAGGTCTACAGGGATTTCGGCCTCGAAATCGAGTACGTTGACACCTCGAACGTCGAAGCGGTCAAAAAAGCGCTCGACGACGGGATAAAGGCCCTCTTCATCGAATCGCCCACCAATCCCCTGCTCAAGGTCGCCGACCTGAAGGCGCTTTCGGCGCTGGCGAAGGCGCGCGGCGCGCTCACCATCGTGGACAACACCTTTCTCACCCCGGCGCTCCTTCGCCCGCTTGAACTGGGCGCGGACATAACCGTCTACAGCGCCAGCAAGTACCTCTCCGGCCACAACGACGTGGTCGCCGGGGCAGTTGTGGCTAAAGACCCCGAGCTAGCCGACAGAATCTACTTTCACCAGAACGCCGTCGGCGGGGTTCTCGGGCCGCAGGACTCCTGGCTGGTCCTCCGGGGTCTCAAGACCCTTTCGGTCAGGCTTGAGCGGCAGCAGAAAAACGCCCTCGAAGTCGCAAAATTCCTCGAAAAGCACCCGAGGGTCGCGAAGGTCCACTACCCCGGCCTTGAAAGCCACCCCGGACACGCTATTCTGAAAGAGCAGTCGGAGGGATTCGGCGCAATGGTCTCCTTCGAGGTGACGATAAACGAGCTTGTGAGGGGGATACTCTCCTCCGTGGAGGTTTTTCTCTTCGCCGAGTCCCTTGGCGGCGTGGAATCGCTCATCACCTTCCCCTCCGTCCAGACCCACGCCGACATCGAGGAGAGCGTAAGGGAGCGGCTGGGGATAAACGACCGGCTCCTTCGCCTCTCGATAGGGATTGAGAATTCCGAAGACTTGATTAGGGACCTGAACCGCGCCCTGGGGGGCTGACTGACATGGACGATAAAACGAGAATACTACATAACGACCACGACATCGACCCCGTCACGGGTGCATCGAGCATTCCCATATATCAGGTCTCGACCTACGCGCAAAAAGATCCGCTCGCTATGGGCCACTATCAGTACGCCAGGGGGCAAAACCCCACCCGGGAGGCGCTGGAGGGCACCGTCGCACTGCTGGAAAACGGCAAGCTGGGAATGGCCTTCCCCTCTGGGATGGCGGCCATCTCCACGGCCCTCCTTCTTTTCAGTCCCGGCGATCATCTTGTCGTCTCAACGGACATCTACGGCGGCACCTTCCGCATACTGACGGGGCTTTTCAAGCGCTGGGGGCTCGAAGCGACTTTCGTGGACATGACCGACCCGGCTCTCGTGGAGGCGGCGGTAACCCCGAAGACGAAGGCCCTTTTCGTCGAGACGCCCTCGAACCCGACGCTCACGATAACCGATTTGAGGGAGATGGCGCGGATAGCTAAGGAAAAGGGGCTTCTCACGCTCATAGACAACACCTTCATGACGCCCTACCTGCAAAAGCCGCTCGATTTCGGCTTCGACATCTCCCTCCACAGCGCCACCAAGTTTCTCGGCGGCCACAGCGACCTGATCGCCGGGATAGCCGTGACGAGGGAAGAGCTTTTGGGAAAGCGCTTGAAAGATATCCAGAACTCTTTCGGGTCGATACTCGGGCCGCAGGACTCCTGGCTGGTCCTTCGCGGGATAAAGACCCTCTCGGCGAGGCTGGAGGCGCAGCAAAAGACCGCCGGGGAGCTTGCGAAATGGCTTTCCGGGCTTTCCACCGTAAGGCGCGTCTACTACCCTGCCCTCCCCTCCCATCCCGGAAGCGAAATACACCTCGGCCAGTCAAGGGGCGGCGGCGCGATAGTCTCCTTTGAGCTGCCGGACGGTAAAACCGCGCACTCTTTCATGAAGGCGCTGAAACTTCCCCTCATCGCCATCAGCCTCGGCGGCTGCGAGTCGATACTCTCCTACCCGGCGACGATGTCGCATTCGGCTATGCCGCGCGAGGAGCGGTACGCGAGGGGAATTTCCGACGGTCTCGTCAGGCTCTCGGTAGGTCTTGAAAGCGCGGAGGATTTGAAGGAGGATATCGAGCAGGCCTTGAAAAGCTCCCGGGCTTAGAGGTCTGGACTTAGACGCTTTAAACAGACGTTCTTCAAGGGGGGATACCATGAAAAGAAAGTGTGATTTTCTCGCTTTGTGGCTGCTTATTTTCCTCGCGACGGGATGCGGGCAGCGTATTTCTTCCCACGTCGTCAGATTCAGCGGCCTTCCCGCCGGCGTTTCCTCCAAAACCTTTTACTTCACCCCGTCAGAGCAGCAAAAGGGAAGCCTTGAATTTGAAAGGTACGCCGCTTCGATTTCATCAAGGTTGGTAAAAACAGGCTTTGTCCGCGCGGATAAAAGTGAAAACGCCGATTATCTCATCGCCATTGAGTACGGGATTGACGGCGCCAGAGAAATTACCGGCCAGACGCTGCTGTACGACAGGGGGGACTCCAACTTCGCGGGCGGCAAAAAGCCGAGGCGCGAAATAGTCGGCCATGCGCCTTACGATTATTCGATGCACGACAGATTCTTTAAAATCAAGTTGCTGGACAACAGAAAATCAACGCCCGATAAACCGGTAAACGCCTACGAGGCCAAGATCACGAGCACCGGGACCAGCCCTTCCTTCGCGGCGGTCTCCGAGTGTATTTTCGACTCGCTGTTCAAGAATTTCTTCAAGGAAGGCACCGAAACGATCTCCATCAACGCCTCCAGGTGCCTGAAATAAAGCTGCAACAAAATCCGGCCGGATTGCAAAAGAGGAGGCGCTCGTTGAAAGCGCCTCCTCTTTGTTTTTACTTATCCTGCGATCGTGGAAAAATTCCTGCCCTAAAGACTCGCTCAATGCCTGTTCAGGCGATCGTCCCCGTATTGTGCACGCGCCTCGCTCAATAGCCGCTCAAGCATCTGAAGTTCGGTCTCCTGATCAAAGTCAATAAGCGCCACTGAGGACAAAGCAGACCCGGACGGCCCGCAGGAGAGGAATTGCGGCTCCCAATCGAGGTTCGGTACGAAACTGACGGGGGAGATATCCGCTATGCAGTTGGACGACAGGTTCAGATTGACGAGGCTCTTAAGGCTGGACAGGGGAGTAACGTCGCTGAGCCTGTTTGAGTTCAGGTAAAGGGTGGCCAAACCCGCCATGCCGACGAGGGGCGAAGTATCGCTTATATAGTTGCCGGCGAGGGAGAGAGACGACATGGCCGTCATGCCGGAAAGAGCGGAGATATCGGCGACCCGGTTGAAGTTGAGGGAGAGCACCTTGAGGTTCGTCAGACCTGAGAGAGGAGAGATGTCGCTGACGACGTTCCCGTAAAAGTTTAGTTCCGTCAGGTTGGTCAGACCGGCAAGGGGCGAGATGTCGCTTATCTGGTTGTGGTAAAAATGGAGCACTTTCAATTTCGTCAGTCCTGCTACCGGTGAGATATCGTTCAGGTTGAGTGCGGTTATGACGAGATGCTCCAGGTTCGTCAAACCTGAGATAGGCGAAATATCGCTGGAATTGTTCATGGAGAGGTACAGGTACTTAAGACCGGTAAGGTTAGAAACCGGAGAAAAGTCACCGATCTGGTTCTTGAAGAGGACAAGGAAGGTCAATTTGGTCTTGTCGGCCAAAGGCGAAATATCGACTATTTGGTTGTCTCCAAGGTCCAGGAAAGTCAATTCCGTCATTCCGGTAACAGACGCAATATCTACGACCTTGTTTTCCGAAATGCCAAGTCTGGTAAGGTTTGTCATGCTTGAGAGAGGCGAAACGTCGATGATCTGATTGTGCCATAATTCGAGATATGTAAGGTCCGTCATGTCTGAAAGAGGCGAGATGTCGCTTATCTGATTGTAGAAAAGACCAAGCGTGGTCAGTTTCGTCAACCCCGAGAGCGGGGAAACATCGCTTATCAGGTTGTTCCCGAGACCAATGCCAGTGAGATTGGTCAGCCCCGAAAGCGGGGAGAGGTCGCTTATCTGGTTTCGCCAGAGGTATAGGGTATTCAGATTAACAAAGGCTTCGATGCCGCCGAGGGAGACTATCGATCGTTCGTCGCAGGAAAGGAACGTGAGGGGTTCGAGGAGTGCATATGTGAGCGGCTCCGTGGTATTTTCCAGGTGTTCCCTGACGCACGCTTCAAGGTTGGGATCGGCGAAGGTTACGACCTCGTTCAGTTTCCAGGCCGCCAGCAGTTCCTCTTTTACCTCATCCAGCAGCGCTGTGGAATCGGGTTTGCCCTCCTTCATCTGGCTGTGGTCGTAATCGAGAATCGACCAGGTCCTGAGCGCCCTGCTTTGTTCTGGCGTCGACCGGAAGAGGGAGGAGTTTTCCGGGACAACGCCGTCGTTTTCGTAACCCGCTTCCCGCATCAGCTTGTGCAGTGAGTTGTAGATCCCGTGGCCGCTGCCCGACA
This sequence comes from bacterium, assembly GCA_004322275.1. NCBI lineage: Bacteria > bacterium. Next base: position 23,984 of record SCTA01000007.1, on the reverse strand, counting down.
GATCCCAGGAGCCAAGAGCTACGATGCGGCTGTCGAAACCGGTGTTTTCGTTCAGTCTGTAAATAAAATTGGCGGAGGTGTCGGCGGGAGCGGCTCCGCCCATGACGCCGTCCCAGGCAAGGTCCCTGCCGCCCTCGGTTCCGTTTATCAGTTCTGAGAGGTTGGCGGGCATCGCTACCTGCCAGTTGCTTGAGGTCGAACCGTCGGTTCTGGTGAGGGTCTGAAATTCGGGGCTCGCCAGGGGAGTTCCCCGGTGAGGCGTCGCCAGAGTGATGATTCTGGATACTTTGCCTCTTACCTCGTCTTTTACTCCGGGGTCGGGCTCGGAGGTGAAACCGGTGGTGTCCGAGAGCGCCGAACGCGCCACGAGACCGCCCACGGAGTGGCTTAAGATCACCGCGCTGGGATAGGCATCGAGTTTATCCGCTATCTTTAGCGCCAGATTGTTGCCGCTTCTGGCCAGGGGATCGCCCAGGTAGTAGACGAAACCATAGAGGTCGAACTTTTCGGCTAGATTACCGGAATAGAAATACTCCAGAAAATCGTTCCAGTAGGGCGTCAGGTTGCCGGGGATGTTGTCCGTGGACCAGAAGGAGCCGAAATTGCCCGCCGCCGCGTCGATGCCGTGCACAAGAATAAGGGCCTGCTTTCCGCCGTAAGATACGACGGAGTCGCCGGTGTCGAAATACTCCGCGTTGCCGCCGGTAAAACCCGTGACCCGGTAGAGCTTTCCTCCGCCGAGTCCCGCTTCGAGGGCCGCGGCCTGCTCTCCCGAATTGACGATCACCGACCTGATGTTCAAAACCTGCGGGGTTGCTTCTTCGGCGTTTCTCGCAGTTATTGCGCCCTGATCCTCCAGATATTTATTGTGGATGAAGGCTGTCGTCTTCCCGCTTTCGTCCGCGACCGCCGGAGCGGCGAGTCTGCCTATAACCGTTCCGTCAACCTCGACGGTTATGTAGACCATCAGAAGATCGCCCGGAACGGCGGCGCTTCTGGAAGCCAGGGAGTCCATCGGGATGTCGATGGCAATACCGGCAGCCTCTCCCTCCGGGTTTTCGGAAGGCGCACTGAGAGCGTCATAGGGCATGCTGAGTTCGACGACTTTAGATTCCGCCGTGACGCCTTCACCCAGTTCCCCGGCGGCGGCCTCGCGCACGGTAACAGTCAGAGGCGCAGCAGAGGCGAGGACCGAGGGATCGACCGCCACCGAAGACCCGTCGCCGGTGACTATGCTGCCGCCCTCCGCGCCCACTGTACCTGTCTTCTGGGAAAGGCTCCCATCGTTCGCGGTTTTCCCGCCCCCGTCGCTGCAGGAGGCCAGAAGTACAATGGCCACAAAGGAAAGCAAAGACAGTATCCGCCTCATGAGATTCCTCCCTCTGAAACTAAAGAAAGCCGCCCGCTCCGGTTATCGGTTCCGGCGCGATGCGGCTTTCACTCGGTGTCTTTCAGTCCGTTCACCCAAAATTCAGCCCCCGGATGAAAATATTATCGCAACGTGACCTGATTCGTTTACGGTGGCGGCCTATTCAGACAATTTACGTACACCAAGGCGAAAAGATACTTAAAAATGCAACTTAATAATCAGGCGTGAAATGGTATTCATTTAGATCTAACGAAACACCGCTTCCGGCCAAAACCTCTTTGAAAGCTTCCGGTCGCCCCGCCCTGTCTGCTCTGCAATCCACCCACAGTCTGAAATTTTTTTATCCGTTTTCGCGCCGCAATGTGTAATCATGTGTCCGCATTCATTTTGTTCAACTCTTTCAATGAAAGCGGAAGATTAAAAGATGACCAGTTCTCCGATTTCATCCAGGCAAAAAGACTCTCCCCAGTCACGGCATCAAAAACTGCTCTCCTGGGTGGCCGAAGTAGCCGCCCTGACCCAGCCCGACCGCATACACTGGTGCGACGGCTCCGACGAGGAATACGAGACTCTCTGCGCCGAGCTGGTGCGCTCGGGAACCTTTCGCAAACTGAGCGAGGAGAAGCGGCCGGGGTGTTATCTGGCTTGGTCCGATCCGAGCGACGTGGCGAGGGTGGAGGACCGCACCTTTGTCTGCAGCCAGAAGAAGGTTGACGCGGGGCCCACCAACAACTGGATGGACCCGGCGAAGATGAAGGCGAAGCTGAACGGGCTCTTCTACGGCTGCATGCGCGGGCGCACGATGTACGTGACGCCCTTCTGCATGGGGCCGCTGGGCTCACCGCTCTCCCGCCTTGGCGTCGAGCTGACCGATTCGGCCTACGTGGCGGTTTCGATGCGGATAATGACACGCATGGGGTCGGCGGTGCTCGACCAGCTTAAAGAGGACGGCGATTTCGTCAAGTGTCTCCACTCCGTCGGCATGCCTCTGGCTCCGGGCCAGCCCGACGTGCCTTGGCCCTGCAACAAGGATCAGAAATACATCAGCCATTTCCCGGAGGAACGCGAGATATGGTCCTTCGGCAGCGGCTACGGCGGCAACGCTCTTTTGGGCAAGAAATGCTTCGCCCTGCGCATCGCCTCCGTGATGGCGCGCGACGAGGGGTGGCTGGCCGAGCACATGCTGATTCTGGGCGTCAAACCCCCCAAGGGGGAAAAGCTTTACGTGGTCGGCGCGTTCCCCAGCGCCTGCGGAAAGACTAACTTCGCGATGCTCATCCCTCCCCCGGCCTTCGAGGGGTGGGAGGTTACGACCGTTGGCGACGACATCGCCTGGATACAGCCCGGCCAGGACGGCAAATTCTACGCTATCAATCCCGAGGCGGGCTTCTTCGGCGTCGTGCCCGGCACCAACTGGCACTCCAACCCCAACGCCATGACGACGATGAAGAAAAACTGCCTCTTCACCAACGTCGCGCTCACCCCCGACGGCGACGTCTGGTGGGAGGGACTGACGGAAACGCCTCCCCCCGAGCTCACCGACTGGACAGGCAGGGAGTGGACTCCCGGCTGCGGGCGGCCCGCCGCGCATCCGAATTCCCGCTTCACCGCCCCAGCCCGCCAGTGCCCCTCCATCGATCCCGACTGGGAAAAGCCTGAGGGCGTCCCCGTCTCCGCCGTAATCTTCGGCGGCCGAAGGAGCAATACGGCTCCGCTCGTCCTGGGAGCCTTCAACTGGGATTTCGGCGTCTACCTCGCTGCGGCGATGGGCTCGGAGACCACCGCGGCGGCGGCGGGCAAGATCGGCGAGGTGCGGCGCGACCCCTTCGCCATGCTCCCCTTCTGCGGCTACAACATGGGCGATTACATCAGCCACTGGCTGACGATGGGACACGCCGTGCCCGATCCGCCCCGCATCTTTCTCGTCAACTGGTTCCGCAAGGATGAGCACGGAAAATTCATGTGGCCCGGCTTCGGCGAAAACATGCGCGTCTTAAAATGGGTCGTTGACAGGTGCGAGGGGCAGGGACGGTCGATTCACAGCCCCATCGGCTACATGCCCTTCCACGACGACATCGACTGGCGCGGGCTCGATTTTCCGATGGAAAGCTTCGTCAAGCTGATGAGCATCGAACGCGAGGCGTGGCTGGAGGAATTCGTTGCCCACGAAGGGCTTTTCATGAAGCTCTACGACCACCTTCCCAAAGAGTTCGAGCACATACGCGGGCTTTTGCTGGCGCGGCTGTGGCGGTCGCCGGACCGCTGGGTAAATCCCTGAGAGGCTGCGAGCTTCACAAATACCCGCGAGCGTCTCTGACAAGAAACGACAATGAGGGAGCTGATTATTTTCCCTCCGCCGCCCGCTTAAGCGCCGCTATATCTAATTTTTTCATTTTGAGGAAAGCCTGGGTTACCCGGGCTATCTTCTTTTCGTCTTTGCTTCGCATAATCTCGCCAAGGGCGGTTGGGACAATCTGCCACGAAAGCCCGTATTTGTCCTTGAGCCAGCCGCACTGCTCGGCTTCGGGGACTGCGGAAAGTTTTCCCCAGTAGTAGTCGATTTCCTCCTGGGTATCGCAATTCACCATGAAGGAGACGGACTCGTTGAACCTGAACAAAGGCCCGGCGCTTATGGCCATGAACGGCTGTCCGGCGAGCTCGAACGAAACCACGTCGCAGTCTCCGGACGGGGTGTCGCGTAGCGTCGTCACGTTCGTGATTCTGGAATCAGGGAACACGGAGACGTAGAATTCGGCCGCCTCTACGGCCTCTTTGTCGTACCAAAGATGCGGAGTTATTTTCAGGCTAAGGCTTTTAGACATATTCAGACCTCCTCTGCAAACCCCCTGGAACCGCCTTCGTAACCCCCAGTTTACCGCGGTATTTCCAAACCGCCTGCTTTTGGGCAAAACGACCGGGGCGTTCCGGCCGCGTTTTGACGAAGCATGATTTTCCGGCGAGAAGACCCCAAGTCACTTGCCCGGCGTCGTTTGTTTACTGTAGTATTCAAAATCTCGAAGAAAAGTGCGGAGGGGTGGCCGAGCGGTTTAAGGCGACGGTCTTGAAAACCGTTGATGTGAAAGCATCCCAGGGTTCGAATCCCTGCCCCTCCGCCATCAAGCTTCGCCTTTGGCCGAACCACCGCGTCGTTTCTCGTTCGCGTGGCTCGCCGTATTGCCGCATACTGTCTCGCCACGCTCTCTGCGGACTCCTTGTATTTCGGCCAAAATCGAAGCTTGAAGAAGGTAACAGGGGTTGGGGTGAGACACGTAGGTCGGCTTGAGGAACGAAAGCCGACAAAACCTCAAACGCGAAACAGGAAAAACCAGCGGAAGACGTCAACGAGAACCGCGCGAAAATTAGAACGTAAAACAGCTAATGAAGTGTCGGCTTTCGTACCTCAATCCGACCTACGCGACTAGTAAAGGAGGACAAGATGCCTATGCAGCCCACTAACGACCTCCAAGATCCAGATATTGCCCAGCTATTACGTGCTCTTGAATCACTTACGCCAACTATTCGTACCTTTCGTGAAGGGAATCTACTTGGTATGTGTATTGGAGGTGTAGCTTTTTTGTCTGGGGCTTTAGCATCTTTCCTGGGCCTTTCTGGTTCCGTTGACTGGATTTTCAGGGCCGGGTCAATTTCGTCAAAACTTGTAAATGCAAGTCCAGGTGTGATTTTCGCTGCTATGGGTATGATCATCATGTTGCGGTACAAACCGAGAGTGCGTACTGAAGTAGAAATTAACGTCAATAGATCGCATTCTGTAAAAAACCCTGACATAAAAACGATGGAGGCCAGTATTCGGTACACAGGCACAGCTTCCACACCTATTAGCAGCAAATGATGCAAGAAAGTCTTGGTCTCAAGAAGTAGCAGCCACCTAATATAATTGACTTAGTATAGCGCCCCAGGACGGCTGAATTGGGGGAGGCTGAATTGGGGCAGTATACTTAATTAGGCTGAATTGAGGCTGAATTGGGGCAGTATACTTAATTGCCTGAATTATGACAGTATACTTAATTCACTTCTATCTTAACCGTCCACGTTCCCATATCCGCCTCCGACGGCTCGCCGTATTGCCGCATACTGTCTCGCCACGCTCTCTGCGGACTCCTTGTATTTCGGCCAAAATCGAAGCTTGAAGAAGGTAACAGGAGTATAATTAAAATTTAAGAGAATTTGCCGCCAAAGCGTTCCAATGGAAGATTTGGTAAAATAACGCTAACGGGAAAATATATGACCTCAAAAAGTAAATTGCTACGGATGGACAATGTTGGCATCGTGGTAGAATCCCTCGATGAGGCCATCTCTTTTTTCACCGAGCTTGGCCTGAAGCTTGAGGGGCGAGCCACAGTCGAAGGAGAATGGGCCGGGCGCGTTACCGGACTCGGCAACCAGCAAGTCGAGATCGCCATGATGGTCACCCCCGATGGCCACAGCCGGCTTGAGCTCTCGCGATTTCTCACCCCGCCTGTAGTCTCCGATCATCGGAACGCTCCTGTGAACGCTCTGGGCTACCTGCGCGTTATGTTCGCTGTCACTGATATCAATGACACCATTGCTCGCCTCAAGAAACACGGAGCAGAACTTATCGGCGAGGTGGTGAACTATGAGAATATATATTTGCTCTGCTATCTCCGCGGCCCCGAAGGAATCATCATTGCGCTCGCCGAACAGCTTGGGGAGAAATCGGTAAAGGATGTTTTAAGAAAATCCTGACGAAAGAATTTGCCGCCAATACGTAATAAAGCCTGCCGGACACGGCAGGCTTTATTATTTTTAGGGTTGAGCAACTACTCCGCTTTAACGGGGCGCACTGTGTCGATTTGGCACACGCCCATGTAGGCGATTGAGACCCCCGACTGCACGGCGGTGCAGTAATTCGGGTAGGTAATCCCGTCGCAGCCGCAGACGGGGTCCACACTCTGGATGCAGGCAACCAGAAAAGAGGTGCATGTTCCGGCCCCTGCGCACTGCCCATCGGGCTTTAGACAGAATTCCCCCTCTCCCGTGCATTCAGAGGAATCCGAGCAAGCCTGGGTTATAACAGGGGTGTGGACACAACCTTTGGCGTCGGCAAGACTGTCCAGCGGCGAGCAGGTATCGATGGTGTCGATTGAACCGTCGTAGCAAAGGCCGCCATTCGCAATGGCGCGACAGCCCTGCGTGGTCAAGCAGTAATCGGAGGTACAGTAAACGCCGTCGTCGCAGGTGACCTGCGTGTGATAGCAGCCTGTTTCAGGAGAGCAGCCGTCGAGGGTGCAGGCGTTCGCGTCGTCGCAGGAGGCTGCGGTATGGAGGCAGATTCCCTCGGATGCCGACCAGGAGTCCTCGGTGCAGGGGTTATCGTCGCCGCAATCGGGCGGGGTGAAGACGCAGCCGCCCGCCAGAGGGTCGCAGGAATCGGTGGTGAGAACGTTCAGATCGTCGCAGACCGCCGGTTCAAAGACGCACTGTCCGGCTTGGGCCGACCACGAATCCTCGGTGCAGGGGTTGTCGTCCCCGCAAGCGGGCGGAATAAAGACGCACTTGCCCTCCAGAGAGTCGCAGGAATCCGTGGTAAGCGGATTTAAATCGTCGCAAACCACCGGCGCGTTCAGGCAGATCCCCGCCTCCGGCGACCACGAATCGGCGGTGCAGGGATTTAGGTCCCCGCACTCCGGGGGGGTGAAGACGCATTCCCCCGTGTCGGGGGCGCAGGAGTCCGCCGTGAGGGGGTTTAAATCGTCGCAGACGAGGGGCTCATTGACGCAGACGCCCAGAGTTTCCGACCAGCCGTCGTTTGTGCAGGGGCTTAGGTCGCCGCAATCGGGCGGGGTGTTGACGCATTCGCCGGTGAGGGGGGTGCAGGAGTCGAGAGTCAGAAGGTTTCCGTCGTCGCAGAGAATTCCTTCCGCGCCCGCGCACAGCCCGCCGCCGCAGGCGTCGTTCACGGTGCAGGGGTTGTTGTCGTCGCAGGAGGTTTCAAGGTAGGAGGTGATGCACTCGGCGAGGCCGGGAGCCGTGGAAACGCAGCTTTCGCTGGTGCAGGGGTTCAGGTCGCCGCAGTTCTGGAGGCCGAGAAGGCAGCGGTCGCAGGCGTCGCCGATTCCGTCGCCCCCGGCGTCTTCCTGCCCGGCGTTCTGGACGGCGGGACAATTGTCGCAGGCGTCTCCCGCGCCGTCCGAGTCGGCGTCGGCCTGGGAGGGGTTGAAAACACCCTTGCAGTTGTCGGCGAAATCGTCGTCCGCGCCGTCGGAGTCAAGGTCGATTACCGGAGGTCCGTCCCCTCCGCTGCAGTCTTCGTCGATGCCGTTTCGAGTGGCGTCCGGCGCGCCGGGGTGTCTGGCCCAGTCTGCGTCGTCGCAGTCGAAGCAGGAAGCGTAGGAGTCGCCGTCGGCGTCGAACCCTTCGTCCTTCGTCCCGTCGCCGTCATTGTCCTTGCCGTCGCAAAGCTCGGTAGCGCCGGGATATATCTCTGCGTCCGAGTCGTCGGGGTCGCAGCAGGAGGCCGTGCGGTCGCCGTCGGAGTCGGGACCTTCGTCCACTAGGCTGTCGCAGTCGTTATCCTTCCCGTCGCAGGTTTCGACCGCGCCGGGATGGACCGAAGAATCGTTATCGTCGCAATCGAGCGGTTTTTGGGAGAAATCGAGGGTGGAATAGGCGTCGTTGTCCGCGTCGGCGGGGTCGCCGTAGCAGAACTTGCGGTTGAAATCCCTCTCGCCGAAGTCGAGGGCGGAATCTCCGTCGAGGTCGATTCCGCTTTCGAGCAGAACCCCTCCGCCGGGGCAATCCTCGCCCGGAGGGATCTCGCTGACTTCGGCGACGGCCTTTTGGCCGGACTGATCGCAAAAAGAGAGGCTGTTGCGCGCTTCGGAGGAATCGAGGGTCTTGTCGGCGTCGCTGTCGGGGCCGAAGGTGACGGTCAGGCCGCCGTCGTAGCATTCGGGCGCGTTCAGGGAGACGCTCCAGGCGAAATTCTGGTTTTCGGCGTATTTCTCTCCCCCCGGCTGGGCGGAGCAGCCCGCCAAAAGAGCGAGAAAGACAAGGGCGGACAGCACCTTCTTCATCGAACTCCCCTCCTTTTGCCGTAACGCCGCAACTGCGGCTCATACCGTAAGCCTGTTTTACGATGAAAAAGAAGTTAAGTTACTTACGCTTTTTCCCGGCCCTTCTTTCGGAGCTCGTCGATAAGCTCAAGCTGCACTTCCTGTATCTCCACAAGCCGCTCCCACTGCTTCGACATGATGTGGTCGAGCTTCTGGTGGAGGTGGCGTATCTCAAGCTCTGCCTTGAGGTTAACCTGATAATCGTTTGAGGCGCGTATACGGTCGCGGTCCTCCTGCCTGTTCTGGCTCATCATGATTATCGGGGCCTGCACGGCGGCGAGGCAGGAGAGAATGAGGTTAAGAAGGATAAAGGGGTAGGGATCGAAGGGCCTGGCCATGACCAGGTAGGAGTTGACGACAATCCACGCGGCTATGACCAGAAAAAAGGCTATGAGGAATGCCCAGCTTCCGCCGAAATTCGCTATCCTGTCGGAGAGTCTTTCGCCGAAGGTGAGAGCCGACTCGAAATCCACCTCGGGGTTTTTGGATATCGTCTCATGCTCCCGGAGACTCTCCAGCACCTCCCTTTCGATCAGGGTCAACTCGCCGCGCTCTTCCTCAAGAAGGTCTTCGACGTAAACGTGCCTGAATTTCCGAAGGTCCCTGTCGCAGACCCACCCCTTTTCGTTCCAGTTTCCCGTCGCCTTGCGTATCAGTTCGCCAATGACGGGGCGGACCATGACGGCGGGCTGGAGTTCGGAGGTTGCGCCGCATATCTGGCAGACCTTGTCGGGATGTCTGTTCTTCGGGCTCATCTTTAGCTCCGCTGGCTGACTTTTTGAAAAATCCGATCTCTCAGGACTTTATACCAGCCTGAGCAGAAAATCACACGTGATGCTGCTGCTCTTTTTTCCCCCTGAAAAGGTTTTTCATCCTGCGCTGCGCGCCGTCGAGATAGGTGTAGAAGACCGGGGTGACGTAAAGGGTGATGAACTGCGAGAAAGCCAGTCCGCCGACGACAGCGAGGCCCAGCGGCCTTCTGGATTCCGCGCCCGCGCCGTAACCGAGCGCTATCGGCAAGGTTCCCATCAGCGCGGCCATCGTCGTCATCATGATCGGCCGAAAGCGGATTACGCACGCCTCCAGTATCGCCTCCATCGGCTCCTTGCCCTCCTTGCGCTCCGCCTCGATGGCGAAATCCACCATCATGATGGCGTTCTTCTTGACGACGCCGATGAGCATGATGAGGCCGACGTAACTGTAGACGTTCAGTTCCATCTTGAACAGATACAGCGTCAGCAGCGCTCCGAATCCGGCGAAGGGAAGTCCGGAGAGAATCGTAAGCGGGTGTATGAAACTCTCGTAAAGGATGCCGAGGACCATGTAGATGACCAGTATGGCGAGCAGCAGGAGAGTCGCCATGCCCGCCTGGGAGGACTGAAAGGCCTGGGCGGTGCCGCTGAAGGAGCCCGTGATTTCGGAGGGGAGAACCTCTCCGGCGGTCTTCTGCACCGAGGCGACGGCGTCGCCCAGGGATACTCCGGGCCTGGTGTTGAAGGAGATTGTCACAGCGGGTAGCTGTCCGGCGTGGTTGACCGAAAGCGGTCCTATCGACCGTTTCAGAGACGTTACGACGGAGAGCGGCACCTGATCGCCCCTTGTGTTCCTGACGTACAGGATGTCCAGCCCCGCCGGGTCGAGCTGGTACTGCGGAAGCACCTGCATTATTACCCAGTACTGGTTGGTAGGCGTGTAGATGGTCGAGACCTGGCGCGCCCCGTAGGCGTAGTAAAGGGTGTTTTCGATCTGGTCGGCGGAGATTCCGAGGGCGCTGGCCCTGTCGCGGTCGATTTCCACCGTAACCTGCGGGTTCTTGAGCAGGAGGTCGCTCGTCACGTCCATGAGGAGCGGGTTTTCACGGAGCCTGGCCTCCAGCGCGGGAGCCGATTCGTAGAGGCTGTCGAGGCTTGGTCCCTGAAGGGTATACTGGTAGCTGGCCTTGGAGAAGGTTCCGCTGAGGCGTATGGGCGGCGGCACCATGAAGAAGGCCCTGATTCCGGGAATCTGACCCAGTTCGGGGCGAAGCTGTTCGATTACCTCCGTGGCGCTCGTTGTTCTCTCCTCGCGGTCTTTCAGGCGAAGGAACATTCTGCCCTGATTCGAGGAGCTTCCCGAACCGGCGGAGGACATGAAGGCGGCGACGTTGGGGTTTTTGGCGACAACCTCCCCAACCGCCTGCTGGTGCTTCACCATCGAATCGAAAGAGATGCCCTCGGCTCCCTCGGTGATGCCGGAGATCATGTTTATGTCTTCGCTCGGCAAAAACCCCTTGGGCACCATCCTCGCAAGCTGAACCGTCCCGAGCAGGATGAGCAGCGAAAAGACCAGCGCGGTCTTCCTGTGGCGGACGAACCAGCGAAGGCTCCGTTCGTAGTACCGCAGGCTGAGGTCGAACCCTTTCTCGAAGAACTGGAAAAGCGGGCCGTGTTTCACCCCGGCGTGGCTTTTGAGGAAGCGGCTGCAGAGCATCGGCGTAAGGGTAAGGGAGACGACGCCGGAGATGAGGATGGCGACGCTTATGACTACCGCGAACTCCCGAAAGAGCCTCCCGATGATGCCGCTCATGAAAACGAGGGGGATAAAGACCGCCGCAAGGGAGATCGTCATCGAGATGATCGTGAAGCCGACCTCTTTTGCCCCGTCCTCCGCCGCCTTGAAGGGATTTTTCCCCATCTCCATATGGCGGACGATGTTTTCGAGCATGACTATGGCGTCGTCAACGACGAAACCCAGCGAAAGGGTCAGCGCCATCAGCGAGAGATTGTCTATGCTGAAACCGAAGAAATACATCGCGGCGAAGGTGCCGACTATGGAGAGAGGCAGCGCGACGCTGGGTATGAGAGTGGCCGAGAGGTTTCGGAGGAATACGAAGATGACCAGTATTACGAGGAAGAAGGTCAGTATGAGAGTGAACTTGACCTCGTCCACCGAGGCGCGGATGGACTGGGAGCGGTCATAGAGCACGTCCACCTTTACCGAGGCCGGGAGTTGTTCGAGTATTGAGCCGAGGGTATTTTTCACCGAATCGGCGACGGCGACGGTGTTGGTGCCGGGCTGGCGCTGGATGGCCAGCACGATGGCGCGGTCCTTCACGAACCAGCTCGCGACCTTGTCGTTCTGGACGCTGTCGTAGACCTCGCCGAGGTCGGCAAGGCGCACCGGGGAGCCGCCCCTATAGGCGACAATAAGCTGCCGGAAACCCTTTGCGTCCTCAAGCTGCCCCGTGGCGCGTATCATGAGCGCCTGATCGGGTCCCCAGAGGGTGCCGGTGGGCATGTTGACGTTGCCGAGGCGCACCGCGCTCGCTACCTCTTCGATGCCGATTCCCTTTGTCGCGAGCAGCTTCGGATCGAGCTTTATTCTCACGGCGTATTTCTGAGAACCGTAGATCTGCACCTGCGCCACGCCGGGAAGGGTGGAGACCCTCTGCGCTATCATGGTATCGGCGTACTCGTTCAGCGCCGGAAGAGGAAGGGTGTCGGAACTGAGAGCCAGAAAGAGTATGGGCTGGTCGGCCGGGTTGACCTTCTGGTAGGAAGGCGTGGTTATCTCGCGGGGAAGTTGCGAAAGGGTCTTGGCTATCGCCGCCTGAACGTCCTGCGCCGCCGCGTCGATATCCCTGTCGAGGTTGAAGGTCATGGTTATCGAGGTCGAGCCGGTGGACGAACTGGAGGTCATCTGGTCGATGCCCGCTATCGTCGAAAACTGCTTTTCCAGCGGGGTGGCGACGGCGGAGGCCATCGTCTCCGGGTTAGCTCCCGAGAGACTGGCGTTGACCTGAATGGTGGGGAAATCGACGTTCGGCAGGTCGTTGACGGGCAGATATCTGTACGCCATCGCGCCGAAGAGGATTATGCCCAGCATGAGGAGGGTCGTCATGACCGGGCGCTTTATAAAGAGGCCGGAGACGCTCACTTGGCGGCTTCCTTTGAGGTTTCGGACGTAGCGCCCACGGGCGGCTTGATCATAACCGTAGCGCCGGGAGTGAGCCTTAGCTGCCCGTCCACGACGACGGTCTCGTCGGCGGCCAGTCCCTCTTCGATCACGGTCAGAGAGCCTTCCGAGGGCCCCGGCCTGACGGGACGGAGGGATGCGGTCATGTCCGCGCCGACGACGTAGAGGTACGGCCCCTTCTGCCCGGTCTGAATCGCTGGGGAGGGCGCGAGCACCGCGCCGCCGAGGGTGTAGAGAGTGAGGCGAAGGTTGGTGAACTGGCCCGGCCAGAGAGCCCCGTCGGAATTCTCGAACTCCGCCTTAAGCGCTATGGTGCCGGTGGCGCGGTCAACGGCGTTGTCCACGAAGACTATCTTGCCCTCGCGCGTTTCGCCAAGGCGGCCGGGAAGCTCGGCCTTGACTTTCAGCGTCCCTTCCTTCCTGTAGCGCATCACGTCCGGGAGGTCACCCTCGGGAATGGCGAAGCGGACAAGTATCGGGTTTAGCTGGTTCAGGGTGACGAGGCTCGCGTCGTTGGCCTTTACGAGGTCGCCTGCCCTCGCCGAAATAGAACCGGCGAGGCCGGAAAAGGGCGCGGTGAGGGTTGTGTAGCCGAGCTGGATTTTCGCGTTCTCGATAGCGGCTCCGGTCGCCTCACCCGAAGCTTTCGCCGACTCGACCGAAGCTCTCGCCGCCTCCACCTGGGCCCTTAGCGCCTCGGCGTTGGAGCGGGAAGCCTCCGCGCTGGAACGGGTTGCCTCAATGGTCGCCTTGCTTGCGGTAAGAGAGGATTCGGCGGCGGTCGAGCCTGTCTTTACCTGCTCGAACTGCTCCTTTGTGACGAAATCCTTCTCCATCAGGGTCTGATAACGTTTTTCCTGCGCCCCGGCGAGGCTGGCCTGCGCTTCGGCGGTCTTCGACTGCGCCTCTGCGACCTTTGCCTGAGCCTCGGTGGTGCGCACCTGCGACTCGGCGGTCTTCGCCTGCGCTTCGAGGGCGCGAAGCTGCGACTCGGCGCTCCTCGCCTGCGCTTCCCAGCGCGAAAGCTCGGCTTCGAGCTGCTTGATGTTCCCTTTTATCGGCCTCGGGTCGATCTGGAAGAGCACCTGCCCGCTTTTGACGGCGTCGCCCTCCCTGAAGCGCACCTCGGTGATGAGACCGCCGATCTGGGAGCGGACCTGAGAGGAGCGCAGAGGCTCGACGGTGCCGACCACGTTCACCGACACCGGGAAATCGGCCTTTTGGGCCTTCGCGACGACAACCGGGACCGGCGGGCGTTTTGCCGCGCCGGGAGAGGCGGACTGGGGAGACGCGGCGGACGGAGCGGTTCCCTTGTCCCCCTCCTTTTTTGAACAGCCGGTTAATGCGAAGAGTGCAAAGGCCAGCAGCAGCACAACCGCCAAAGCCCGGTAACCCGAGAAAAGTTTTTTCGTCATCACTGCTCCTGAATACTTAACCGCCTTTTGGCAGTGGCATAAATTCATTGGATTTACAGGTTTGATTCGCCGTGAAGGCCGAGAAGACCCGTGTCGTGCGCGAGTTGGGCTAGAGAGGTGTACCACTCCCACCTCGTCTGCACCCCCTGCGAGCGGGCGTCAAAGAGGGCCGCCTGCGCCGTGAGGAGATCGACTATCGTGCCTACGCCCTCCTGATAGCGGCCGAGGGCGACCTCTTCGGCCTCCTGCGCGCTGGTTAGAAGGTCGTCGGAGGTCTTTACCTTCTCTCCGGCGGTGACGAGAGTGTAATAACCCGCGTAGACCTGAAAGATAATCTGCTGCGCCAGTCCCCTCTCCCTCTCCTTCGCGCTCTTTGCCTCCTCCCTCGCCCGCTCGACGTTGTAGGTGTCGTAATAGCCGGTGAAAAGGGGGTATTGAAGGAGAAGGCCGACGGAGTAGGAATCCTCGCGCCTGTCCACGGCCGTGTTTTTCTTGCTCTCGTTCACGTCGTACCAGGTGACGCCGGTGGAGGCGTTCAGGGAAAGGGTGGGAAGCCCATCCCCTCTCGCCTTGGCGACCTGCGCCGAGGCGGCCTTCGCCTGTTCCCTCGCCGCGAAGAGATCGGGCCTTCGGTCGAGCGCCTCCTCGATGAGGGAATCTACGTTTCCGGCGACGCTTTCAAAGGGAACGTTCCCCGGAAGCTCCTCGATGTCGAAGGGGAGGTTCGCCGGAAGCCCCATCGCCGAGGCGAGGCCGCCCCGCGTGGTGGCTATCTGCCCCTCCACCGTCTGGAGAGCGAGCTTCGCCTGGGAGACCGCGGTGCGCGCCGAAAGGACGTCGGCCTTCGTGGCGACTCCGGCTTCGTGGCGGGCCTCGGCGGCCTTAAGTATCGTCTCGGCCCTCTCGAGGTTCTTTTGCCTGGCCGAAAGGAGCGCCTTCGTGGAAAGGTAGAGGTAGTAGGCCCTGGAGGTCTGGAGAACCGTGTCCTGAATCACCTTGTTCTGCGTCCAGTTGGCGGCCAGAAGGGCGCTTCTGGCGCTCTCTTCGGAGGCATCGCGGGAACCGAAATCCAGAAGGAGCCAGGAAAGCGTGAGCGCAGGGGCGAGCGAGGTCTGCTTCGAGACGAAATCCTTGCCGGTGTCGTTCGTCTCCTTGTAATTGAGTCCCGCCGAGGCGGTCACCTTCGGCAATTCGGCTGAACTTGCGATGCCTTCCCTGGCTGCGGCTGCTTTTGCGTCGTGCCAGGCCGCGCGGGTGGCGGGGTTGTTCGCCAGAGAGACCTCCAGAACCTCTTTTAGCCCCCACTTCTTTTGGGCGAGTTCGGAGGGTATCTCGTAGGCTGGCTTTACTCCCTTTGCTTCCGCCTCCCTTGCGGGAGGGGTCCACGGCTGGGAGGCCGAGGGGGAAACGTCCCTCGCCCTCTCGGGTCCGGCTACGCAGCCCAGCAGAGTCACGGACACGAGCGCCGCCAAAAATCCAGGTAATATCCTTTTCATTTTCATTCAACCCCGTATGCGCGAAGTCCGCCCATCGAGAAGGCGACGATGTGTTCACAGATTTTGTCGATCAGTTCGGCGTCGTACTCGCGCCCCAGAGCCTTTGTCACGACCCGGCGGGAGCGCACGAAATGGGTCATCTGCCCGATCATCGAAGAAAGGACGAGGAAGGAGGATTCCTGCGTTATGCCCGGAATCACTCCGGCGAGGAGGTCGTGAATCGCCTTCCGGGTGGGCGCTATGAGCTCTCTCATTATGATTTCAAAACCGAGGCCGGGAGACGATATCTCCCGGAAAAAGAGGGCACAGTCCTCGGCGCAGTCCTCGCTGGAGACGATCGAAGCGAGGTTGAAGCGGACAAAGGCGCGTATACCGGCTTCAAGAGCGGCTTTGGGGTTGTCCGTCCCCTCAACCGCCCTGGAAATGGCTTCCATTCTTGCGCCCTGCCAGTATTTAGTCCTTTCGGCGAGTATCTCAAGGTAGAGGTTCTCCTTGCCGCCGAAGTGGTAATTGACCGCCGCGACGTTTACCCCGGCCTCCTCGGTTATGTCGCGTATGGAGGTTCCGGTAAAACCGTTTTTCGAGAAAAGTCTCTTTGCGGTTGAAAATATGCGGTCGCGGGTGGACTCGTGATTCCAGTCCCGCCCGGCGTAGTCTACGGCGTCTTCCAATATGGCTCTCCCTTCAGAGTGTTTTAATCGATAGATTAAATCAGTTGTTTTAAACGGTCAACGACCATTTTTCCGGTCTTCGGCGGTTACCCAAATAGCTTGCCAACGGCGCTCCCGGTGATTAATCTCTCCTCCAGGGAATTTATAGTTTGGAGGCGGATTTATGGATTTCATGCAAAGCGAATTTTACGGCAATCCCGTATCGGCCTACGCCATCTTCCTCGGGTTCGTGGCGGGGGCCTGGGCGGCGGCGCGCATCGCCCGCCTGATAATCCTCAAGCACGTTGCCAAATGGGTCGAGAAGACCGAATCGAAGTGGGACGACGTAATAATCGACGCTGTCAAAGGCCCCGCCGTATGGCTGGTCGTCGTCGGCGGCATGACGCTCGCGAGGGAGGGACTCGTCCTTTCGCCGAAAGCTATCCTGTGGACCAACCGGGCGCTGACGGCGGGCGTCGTTTTCACCTTCTTCGTCGCGGCTTACCGCCTGATCAGGGGCGGGGCCGACCTGATGGCCGAAGAGTACGTAAAAAAGAAAACGGCGGAGGGAGCCGACGAGGCCGAGATAGCCGCTACTGTCCGGCAGGTGGCGCGGATAAAGCGTCAGGTCAGCGAGGTCGCGGGGATGGTCATCATCCTTCTGGCCCTCCTCACCACCCTTTCAAACCTCGGCGTGGACCTGAAGGCGATCTGGGCCTCTCTCGGCATCGGCGGCATCGCCCTTGCCCTCGCCGTAAAGGACCCCCTCGCCAACATCGTAGGCAGAATGTACATCTACTCCACGGGAATCTTTGACGAGGGGCAGGCCATAGAGTTTGAAAAGTGGTCCGGAACTGTCACAAAGATAGGCGTCTTCCGCACCTCGATGGAGCTTTCCAGCGACCTCGCCATCGTGACGATCCCCAATGCCGAATTCATAACCAAGGCGGTGAAAAACAACTTCGGGCGAACGAGATTCGTCTACAAGTGGGATCTCGACCTCCCCTACGCGGTAAAAGCCGATAAGATAGAAGAGCTCATCTCCAGGTTAAAGGAGCACCTTCTGGCAAAGCCCGAGGTCATCCCCGGCCAGACTTACGTCTATCTCGACAGGCTGGACAAGCAGTCCAAGGTCGTTCGGGTCTGGTTTCAGGTGAAGTTGCCCGACTGGCCCGCCTCCGCACAGTACGGGAGCAAGGTTCTTGGGGAGATACAGCGCATCTTCGACTCGATGGACCTCGACTTCGCCTATCCCACCTATACCGTGAAGATAGAGGGCGGAGTAGGAGAGAAGGCGAAAGCGCCCGTCGAAGAAAGCCGCTGACCGTTTTTTCACTGATGCGCTTAAGCCGGCAGGAAGCCATGCGACCAAAAAAAGTCAGTTGTGAAAGAAAGGCCGGATGCCGGGAAAACGAAGCCACCTCGCCGACCGCCAAGGGCAGCCTGCCGGAATGGGACTGGGCGGCGCTTGCCTTTGTTTTTCTCGCTGCGCTGACCTTTGCGATTTACTGGAAAACCTTCGACTTCGCTCTGATTAATCTCGACGACGCCCACTACACCACCAAAAACCCGCTGGTAAACGGCGGGCTCTCCGCCTCCGCAGTCTGGAGCGCCTTCACCACGGTCTACGACAGTTTCTGGATACCCGTTACCTGGATATCCTACATGGCCGACGTAAGCCTTTGGGACGCGATCCCCGGGGGTTTTCACCGGACCAACGTCATTTTCGCGGCCCTGAACGCCGGTCTTTTTTTTCTCTTTCTCCGGTACTCTACGGGTTCAGCCGCCAAAAGTTTTTTCGCAGCCCTTTTATTTACCGTTCATCCGCTGAGAACGGAGTCCGTGGCCTGGATAACGGAGAGGAAGGACGTGCTGGCTGTCTTCTTCTTCCTCCTCACCCTTCTTTCCTGGGTCCGCTACACCAAGACAGAGCGGAAGGTGTGGCTGGCGGCGGCTTTCGGGCTGGCTCTTTTGGGCTGCATGGCGAAGCCGGTGCTGATAATCCTCCCGCCCGTGCTCCTCATCATTGACTTCTGGCCCCTGAAACGCTTTCCTGAAGGAAAGTGGCGCGAAAGCAGGAAGGCGATTCTCAAACTCGCTATCGAGAAATGGCCCTTTATCGCGCTCTCCATCGTTTTCGCTCTCCTTACCCTCTACACCCAACAGGGGGCCATGCCCGAGTCGCGGGGCGGGGTGAATCGGCTGCTTTTCGGCGCGGCCAACCTGCCCAGGGCGTATCTTTTCTATCTCTGGCGGACTTTCTGGCCCTCGGGCCTCTTCATGCAGGCTTCCATGCCTCTCGATCCTCTGGCGACAGCTCTGGCGGCAGCGGGGTATCTCTTTATAGCCGCAACCTCCTTTTTAGCCGTAAAATATGCTGAAAAGGTTCCCGAATTCGCCTTCGGCTGGTTCTGGTATCTCGCCGCCCTTCTCCCAAACAGCGGGATACTGCCCGCCGGCCTTCAGCTTTTCTCCGACCGCTTCAGTTACATTCCTCATATGGGAGTAGCCGTAGCCTTCGTCTGGGGGGCGGACAGGCTCGCCGCGCGCCTGAACGTTCACAAAACCGTCAGGGCTTTGACTGCCCTTGTGGTAGCCGCACCGCTTTTCTGGTCTTCTTTCGTTTGGGCGGGATACTGGAAAGACTCCCTCACTCTCTTCACCCAGGTAGATAAAGACTCCGGCGGCAAAAGCGCCATGGCGAAGAACGGAATCGGCCAGGCTAAACAATCCGTGGGGCTCCCCCGGGAAGCAGCCCTCTACTATAATCGTGCCTTCGAAATCGACCCTCTTTACCCCGATCTCGCCGGACGCCTTATAGCGGCCTACCTGAACTCGCGGGATTACGACAACGCGCTTCGGGTGGCGAATCTGGTTCTTGCCGATTCTCCCGGTGACGAGGGTGCTTCCATCTACGCGGCGAAGGCCATGTCCGCCAAGGGCGACGGGCTTGGCGCCACGCTGAAATGGATTGAAAACTACCGCCGCTGGCCCGGCAACCCGGAGGTGCTCTCGGCCCTGTCGCGTTACCCGAACGGCCTTGCCGGAGCCCTTAGGTTCGCCGGAGACGAGCTGGCCTCGCGCGGACGGCCCGCCGAAGCCGAAAGGTACTATGCGGAAGCGCGAAAATACGGGTATTGAACCGGCGGCATCGAATTACCGCATTTAAACGGAAAAGGGCGCGCCCGAGACGCACCCTTTCAGATTGCTGACAAACTTCGTCTTTTCTCCGATTTACTTCGTCAGGCTCAAAAAACGATCCTCAAAATACAAAGGAGTATTCCTCCGGTCATTTTCCTCGCCTTCCTTGTTCTCGAAGAAAATACTGTGTTTGCCGCAATCTCAGTCTGTTGACCTGTTGCTCCCTTATTGTTCTGTTTTTTGTGCGGAAAACTTCTCTTTTCGCCACAAATGACTTTGTCAACAGCCTGAAAGGGCGCGCCCGAGACGCACCCTTTCAAGTTCTTCGTGAGAGAAGCTGCTTTTTTTACTCTTCAACGCCCCTGAAAATACGGAGTTCGCCGGAACCGCCGAAACGGGAGGACGGAATGTTGCGAAGCAGCCGAAGCTGCATGAAGTACAGCCTTCTCTCGCGCTCTATCTGCATCCTGTTCCGTTCTCTCTCCATCGACATCTCCTGATCCCTTTTAATCTTCTCGTCGCCTTCCTTTTCGATACGGGCCTGAATCTCCGCCGCGTCCTTCTCGGACTGTTCCTTTACCGCCTGCAGCGCCCCCTCCTTGTGGGAGGTGAGCTTCTTGGCGACCTCGGTGGAGACATTCTGGGTTACCAGAAAACCCGGCATGACAAGCTGGTATATCGGCGTATCGACGTCGAGATAGACTTGGTCGCCGATTACCGACGAGACCTGTCCGTTGCCGATGAAATCACCGTCGAGGTTGTAGACGGCGACGACAGCTTTGGGAATGAAAGAGCCGCTGAGGCCGACGGCGAGATAGCGCGGGGGTTTGGCGGCCTTTCTGACTATCGACCCGTAGGCGGCCGGAGGGCGGTCGCCTATTTGCGTGAACCACTTGTTCCAGATTGAATCCGCCTCGCCGCTCTTGTCCAGCTCGTCGATAATCGAATTTATCCTGTCAAGAAAGGCGGTATCGCCCTTTCTCGCGCCGAAAACGTAATGCTGCTCGGATATCAGGAGGTCGGAAATCTCGAATTCGTCCGAGGGCAGGGCCTGCATCAGATCGGCCAGTATCGCCTGATCGGTGCTTATCGCAACGATCTCCCTGTTTACCAGCGCCGCCAGCGCCTGACCGTAGTTGTCGAAGGGCACTATGTCCACGTTGACGCAGACGTTTCTGGCGCAGGTTTCCGAGGGAGTTCCCACCACGACGCCGAGTTTCTTGCCGAAAATATCCTTTAATTCCTTCACCTCGCCTTTTCTGCCCAGAAACCCCTGCCCCGTGATCAGGTAGGTCTTCGAAAAATCCATCGCGAGGCCGCGAACCGGGTCGCGGGTGAGGTTTCCGGCGAGGATGTCGACCTGGCCTTCGAGAAGCGCCTTGAGGCGGTCCGAAGGATTTACCGCCACGAGCTGAAGGGAGACTCCGAGCCTGGCCGCGACCGCCGTGAGGTAGGAGGGGTCGAGACCGATTATCGCGCCGTTGATGTCAATAAAGCTGAAGGGAGGAGAATCGTTCAGAACCCCCGCGACGATGACTCCCTTGGCCTTTATCTTGTCGAGGGTGGACTGGGCGCTCGCCAAAGCCGGAAACAGCAGGAAAACGCACAGCAAAAAGACGACGCTGCTGAAAAATTTTTTCATTTTTTACCCCTTTCGCAATCTCACCGGCAAATTTTCGTCAACGCTTAAAAGGATGCCATCGTTTCCCTTAAGGTCAATTCAGAGCATGAAAAAACTTCCGTTTCGCCAAAACAAAAAAGCCCCGCAAGATGCGGGGCTGGGTGAATTGTCGGATTTCACGTTGTTCAATCCGACCACGGCTCTTTCAATCGATGCGTTACGCTGCTCTAACACATCCTACGAGACCGTAAAAGACGCTGGATTCACGCCTGCGCGGGAATGACGTGTTCTTTGTTTTCTCTACGGCACAGGATTTTGGCGCGAGGCAAGGAGCCCGTAGCGAGCGCGACGAAGACAGTATCGTTTATACGGCGAGGAGCGCGACCGAGAAGCGACGATGCTCTGCGGCAAAAGCCGAAGCCGTCGGAAATAGGAAGCCGGGTGGTCAGTTCTTAGGTGGCGGTCCGATGTCGAAAACGTTCTGAACGTTCATATACGCACAATTCGACATCTTGTTGTCGCAGGCGAAAAGCGCGCCGTTTTCCCCGTGGATGTAGATGCCTATCGGCCGCAGATCGATGTAATCGACGGTGAGGACGTTGAAGGGGCCGACTCTGGCGGTGAGGATGGGTATGCCCCTTCTCTTGACGGAGACGGATCTTTTTACGTCGTCGGTCCTGACCTTGAAAGCCGGGTCTTCCGCGATGTTGCCGGAGACGGCCCACTGCCAGGGCTCGTGCGGGTCTTCGGTCAGTTTGGCGAGCCATACCTGCGGCGTTCTTCCCTTTCCGACGAGGAGGGGCGGAAACCCCTCGGCCTCAACGAAATAGCGGACGTTCACGGCGCGCAGGCCGCAATAGTTCACGCTCTCGAAGGGCTCGTAACCTTTCGGAGGGGAAAAAACCTGTGAGGGTTTCTCTTCGCCTTGCAGATTCTTGAAGTCGCTCATGTTAGACGCCGTCTGTAAGGGTAATGAATCAAACATACCGCACGTTTTTATTTTATGAGAGAAAACTCCCTTTGGCAATGCGATTTTATCATTTTTCTCAGTTAAAGTCCCTTTCCGGGCTCTGAGGGTTGACGCTCTCACCGTGGAGTTTTAGTATCGCCTCTTCACGATGTTTTAAAACAGCGGGTAAAGATGCTCGAAATAGAGTCGATTCACACTTTTTACGGCAATATAGAGGCGCTCAAAGGCGTCTCGCTCCGCGTCGGCGAGGGGGAGATAATCACCCTCCTAGGGAGCCAACAGGGCGGGCAAAATCACGACCTGCGTCGTGCAATCTCCGACCGCATCCACGTACTCGACTACGGCCGGAAAATCGCCGAAGGCACCCCCGGCGGAGATAAAAGAAAACCCGGCGGTCATAAAGGCGTATCTGGGGGAAGAGGGGTAAGGCGATTACCTCTGATTGTCAAAACCTATTACTTAACTACCACATTCCCATTGATATAAATAGTTAGTCCTTCAAGCCTATTTGACAACATCGAAGAAACTTTTTTCTCAATATCTTTAGGAATATACATAGAGATTGAATTACTGGTGCAAGCTAAGTTGAAGTCTTCTCCAGAATATACAGGCCTGTTTTCGGCGTACCGATCCCATTCTTGCAAAGTATCGCATAAAAACAGAAGAAAGGCCAACGGCGCTAATTCAAAAGATATTTTTTGTTTAAACCCAGCATATGAGCTCTCAATGTTATGTATAAACAGAGCAGAAGATGCCGATACGATGTCTAAATCAAAATTGGTTTGATTATAATTAAAATCATTAGATACAACATCTTCAGTTTTTCTATTTGGATTATTAGCACAATAAATGGCATCTACAACTTTTAATTGAGCCAAAGCGCTTATAACACCATGATCGGTTTTATTTTGATTATTTAGCCAATTATAGTAATCATCAATATCTATATCTAGCCCCCATTCTCTTAATCTCTGTTGTATAAGCGCATTTGAGTCTCTGCCTCCACACAACATGTTGAGATTAGTTGGCAACAAGTCTGATGTGACTTGCGGAGAAGGAGCACCCGATTTCCTAATTATGTCGTTTAATTCGTTTGTAAATTGGACATCTATGTTTTTGGCAATTTCCACTGGATACCCTAAATCATGCGTTGGCCCACATAGCTTCCACATGAATGGATAGTCAAAGCGTGATTGTTCAGGTGTGGGGAAATCTACAGTTTCTAAAAAATAGACGCCCAAAAGAAATGTGTTGATTGCATGAACGACGTGGTCTCTGACCCATGGTTGCAAATCTTGGATTTTAGGCTCAATCTTTGCAAGTTTTCCTAAAAATTTAACAATATCTCCCTTCCCATGGATATCTAATATTTTTTCTATGATATCTATTGATGTCTCTTGGCGTTTTTCAAATTTTCCCCTGCATAGCTTGCCTTCTTCAAATTCAAGAGGTTCTTGTAATTGTTTCAATTCATCGGGATTGACGTAAACACTATATTTGCTTTTTAATTTTCTCCCTACCTCATCTAATATTTTTTTTACAATATGCATTTTACATCCTAATAAAATTTTGTAAGTTGTTAGGGCGAAGATATTGCCAACAATTACAAAAAACTACCATGACAATGTTGTAATTTTAAAGCGATTGTATATGATTTTTTTACTGTTCTCAATCTATTAGTAGTGTATAGGGCTACTCGCCAACCAAATAATAAAAACCTTAATGTAATTCTATGGTTGCGGGGCTATCCGCCCCGCGCCCGGACCCCATCTTCTTTTAGCGCCAAAAGAAGATGGGGGAGAAGAAAGGCGCGCTCCCTTTGTGCCCAAAGCTCGCTCGTTCGTCGCTCGGCGAGCGCGCAAATCGCCACGGGCTCATGGCGCGCTCGGAACACCCTCGCTCTCTCACTCGCTGGGCACCGGAGAGCGTGGGGAACGAAAAGAAGGCTCGCAAATGAGCAAGGTAATTGTTGCTCACTTGCTCGAAGGTAGTTTGTTTGCAACTATTCCAGAATCCGTGTAGACAACCTACCTTCGAGTCCAAAAACATTTCATAATCTCGTTTTTGGACGAGCCTTCACTTCGTCCTTCTCGGGGCCCGTACGCGGCGCAACGAGTGTAGGCGTCGGGCCGGCGCGGGGTCTTAGCGGAGCGAGTGCCCCGTACGGCCCAGCCGGAACGAAGTGGTCGCGCTTTTTAAAGCGCGAGCGACGGGTCCGGGCTGAGTTTTGGGCCACCTTTTGCTCACTCAAAAGGTGGCTAGGAGCGCGAGGCA